>NZ_PSZO01000047.1 GCF_004335975.1 Mycoplasma marinum | reverse complement strand
CAATCTTTTGGCCAATTTCTAAGTTACGAATAATTGATTCTCCAATTGGTTGCAAGTTATCAGTTTGTGTGTATCAAGGACCAACCATAAGTTGTTTAGATTTAATTACTTTCTTCATTTTTTCTTTTCAATCAGGAGCAAATTCAAGAAAATCTTCAACTACTGATGTTTGTCCATCGTATAAAAATTTTGCTTCGGGATTTTTTATTAAGTATTCAATCATATATTTCATACTTCAATAACACATAATTTTCGAGTTTACAGAAGAATAATATCATTCCCTGTCTCAATGAGTGTGTGGTATTAAGTGAACAGTTTTTTTATTTTGCATTTAGCACCTCTTTGCCTTTTTTAAAATCAAAAGGTTTTTTCTTTCCTATGTTCATTGTAATGCTTGCTATAAATATGTAAGTAATAACCCCTAGAATATGTACAAGATAGTACCCAATAATTCCGTATAGGAATGAATAAATAATTGTTATAGCTATCGATTGATTATCAGGATTAATAATCGCATTTAATCATGAAACATCATTCGTAATTATCAATGGATTTGACATTGTTGAATTTACAATATCGACACCAACGTGTCCTTGAGCACCCAAACTTAATACACCAATTCCACCACCATTGAATACTTGTATATTTAATACATAAATCATCCCAGTTGCAATAAATGCAGTTACTAATGATGGTAAATGAGCTTTTCATCCATATTTACCTACCAACTCTACAGGACCTTCAGACAAACCTCTTCTACCTAACTTAAATATATTAAGCATAATTGGTAAATCTTCGTTTTTAACTCATTTTTTCATCAATTTAAAGAATAGTGCACACGATAGAGATGCAATAGGTATAGCAACAGCAAATAAAGTCCTCATTCTTCAATCATATTGAGTCATTCCGATTAAGAACAATATGGTTAGTTTATTCGTAGTCCCTCCATAATCATAAGTTATTAAAATACCGAAAATTCCACCAATAATAAATCTTAATCATCAATATGAATTGGGATATATCACTAATCCTTTAACAACTCATTGAAACATTCAACTAAGTGGAGCACCCAAGAAATAAGCGGCTGTAAAAATAAATGCATATACAATTGTTTTTATTCAATGAGTAAATAGTACTTTTGTCGTTTCTCTTTTAAGGTGTTTACCTCTAAAAAAATCCATAAATTTGATAACTTTAGCAATGACTGGTGCAAATAATACGCCTCCAAATAAAGAAGTACCAATCATATTTTCAATATTAAATGCCCCACCATATGAAAATCACATTTTAATAGTTGTGTCTTTTGGTTTTATACCAATAGTTGTTATTGTTCCTATTATTGGTGTATTTAATATGAAGGTAAATATAAATGCTATTAGAAAGGTTTCACTTTTATCATAAAATTTTCTCGCAAATATACCAGCAAACACTGACATACACAAATGAAATCCAAAAACAGAAATAGTTTGCAATGAATATAAAGTTTGATTTTTTCCTGCACCATCAATGAATCAATTATCCGAGTACATTGCATAACCTATAAGATTTGTCATTGCATAAAAAGTTGCAAGAATAACTAAATAAAATCAAGGTTTATTAAATTCAGAGAGTAAAGTAGATTTCATGTCTTTAAAAATACTAGCTAAGCCTTTATTTTTAGTTTCAAGTTTACCTTCAAAAACATTAGATTTTTCAGCTCTTTTTATCAAATTTTCAGCATTATTAATGGCATCCTTTGTTTTTGTTACAACTAATTTTTTACCCTTAAATCTATCTGTTGAAATATCAATTTCTGAGGCAATTATGACAAATTCTGCATCATCAATTTGTTGTTGGCTCATTTCATTTTTGAGAATTCCTCCCCCTTGCGTTTCAACATGCAAAGAATACCCCATTTTTTTAGCCACTTGCAAAAGACGTTCTTTCGCCATGAAAGTTTTAACTATCCCTGCAGGACAAGCCGTGATAGCAACAAAGAACTTGTCTTTTATTGCTATATCAGTTTGAATATCTTCTTCGATATCAGCTTTTGATAATGCACCATTTAAACCTTTGTAAATATCACTTTTTTTTCCATTTGATAGCATCCATTTAAAATCATCATCCATTAATTTCATCGCAATATTAGAAAGAATTTCCATATGTGTATTTTTTGAATTCATTGGAACTAAAAGGAAAATTGCTTTAGTAACCCCTTGACCATCCAAAGAATTTCAATTACCAATTTTTTCTTTTTGTCTATAAAAGAATATCTGTGGTTTTTTGATTTTTTCACTTCTTCCATGAGGAATAGCAAACCCCTCTTCAAATCCGGTTGTACCTTGGCTTTCTCTTTCTAACAAAGAAGTTTTCACATCCTCGAAACTATCAACAACGCCAAGTTGTTCCGCAAGTAGTGCTATTTTTTCAAAAAGCTCTCTTTGTGTCAAATTTTGGTTGCTTATTATAATGTTTTTCTTATTA
>NZ_PSZO01000046.1 GCF_004335975.1 Mycoplasma marinum | reverse complement strand
ATAGATTCCTATCCAGGAATCTATTTTTGTACTCATTGCATATTGTTTAATGATTACCAACGAGTGAATTCGAACATTGATCTACTAATTTGGGGGGGTAATTTAGTAGCTTTATTCTTTTTTATCATTAATTTGTATAAGTTTTTGGATTAAAGATGTATTTAATGCAAATTATGAGCAATATCTTTAACTGTTAATCCGCTTTTGCCTTTATGCCCTTTTGCTGCACCTACATTGTTTGCCAGCATCTTAGCAAGTTTTTGGGCGTTATTTAAAATAGGTTTATCAACTTCATTTCAAAAAACAATGTTCAAACCTTCCCTTTTGTGTTTCGATCTTCTATTAGCTTTTGTTTTATTTATATCTGATGGAACATATTTTCATATTGATACTTTAGTATTTTATAAAAAAATCTAAATATCTTTTTTTTGATTTTTCATGCTTTCATGTTCATTTCAAATCACTTATTTCATTTCACTTAGAAATAATTTCAGTTATTAAAAAGTTGAAATTATTCACAGCATATTGGTGGAGGGCATATGTATAAATCGAGTTTGATGAATCAGAAATAAAGATTATTTCCTTATTCCACTTAAAAACTATTTGTTTATTTTTCTTCCTTGTTATTTTATTTATTTTTTTGAGGTTACCACCCTCAAAATAATTCATCTGCTTTTTAAGAATTAATGCTTCTTTTTCTGCATATTTAAAGATATGTTTTTTGATTTTTACAAGGGGAAGGCACATTTTTTTGAATTGTTTATTAGTGTCATATTCTCCATCAAATCAACCACTAATCACACGATTTCTATATTGATAATTTTCATCTGCTTCAACCCCATTGGAAATGTGATAAATTAAGACATCCAAATGCTGATTATTAATGATTGTTTTTCTCGTATTCTCTTTTATCATTTAAAATTTCCTCTTTTTCCTCATTCATGAAATAAAAATATTCACCCCATGTTGTATTTATTTTTTTAATATTATAATTTTTCTTTAAAAGTTTTTCTCTGCTATCAAAGTTGTTTGATGTGTATAATGAAATTTCGACTTGGTTACTAGTTATGGTATTTAGAACTTCAAGGAACTCTTTACTTTTAATGTCGTACAAAATTAAACAAAGTTTAGTTATTAAAACAAATTCCTTATACATCCATGCATTTGTTAAATTAAATTTATTGTAACCTCGTGTGAATAAGCGACTATCCTTAATTTTCTCTTGTTGCTGATCTTTGACATAGGAAAAGATTTTTCGCCATAAATTTATCGCGTCGTTATTATTATTGTTGTTGTTTATTATCCTCTCAAATAATAAATTAAATATTTTTATATCTTCGTTATCAAAACCCTTCATTGCATATGTAGAAACTTCCATTCCTTGTTCTTCTTTTTCAATCCTATTTTTCACCCCATTTAAAAATTTATTCGTCCAGTAATGATTGGTTATATTGTCTAATTTTGGGTACTTAAAACATAATTTTTTGAATATTTGAATTTGTTCTTTAATAACATTTAAATTCAATAAATGAATGGGATGAGTAGGTTCGTTCATTGAATATTTTTGTAATGTATCAAAGATTTTCCTAAACATCCTTATCACTTGGAATGAATGTTGAAGCATCAATCTTTCTCAAAGAGTATCTTTAGCAAATATACCAGTTTGCTTTTTATCATTTTTCAACTTTTCATTCCAGCTATAAAAATCTCCACATATGCGATCATGCTTTAAAATAAATTTCTTTGCATTACCAATCCCTCTTTTCTCACCTCTCAAAGTTATATTAGCCTCGTTTATCTGTTTATTTATAAAAGTAGCCATAGTTGAGTGTAAAACGCCTTTATTTTTAACTCTTATTTTCGTTAATAATTCAATTATTGAACTACTTGAATTAGAATTTGATGATACCATTCGGTAATTATTGGGGATTAGCATTTGATTTAAGAATATTTCCGTTTCTTCCGTTTCGCAAATCCCAAGCAACTTTTCAACTTTTAATTTCATCACTCTTGAAAAATCATTTCTCTCAAAGTTTTCGCCTGAAAAAAAGTAGTGCTTCTCAGATATTAAAAATTTTTGATTATCAACGCGCTTAAATAAATTATGCCTTTCATATAAAAAAGAATATCTAGATTCTAAATCAAAGGTGAAAATAAAAATCACAATTAAAAATCTAATTTTCTCGCTTGCAAGCTTATCAAAATCTTCCTTAACAGATGGTATTAAATTGGATATATCACGAGCTATATTCTCATATTCATTTTTTCTTAAAATTGAAATTTCTTTTTTCATTCTGTCTTTATGAGACATTTTTGCAAATTTAGAAATTAAATTAAAAAGTTTTTTGTCATAACTTTCTTTGAAGTAAATATTACATATATGCGAAAATAATGCAAGATAAACTATTGATGAAGCAACAATATAAAACATATAATCAGCTTTGGTTTGAGTGAATAATGCACAAACAGTTCCCGTCGAATGCAAAAGAATTGAAAATACTATAATTATGAGAATGTGTTTTGAATAAATCTTATCAGAAACAACCATCTTATAAGTTTCAGAAGTGACTTTATTCTTATTTTTAAATAGGGGTACAAATATACCAAAAAATAGAGTGATAATTGTTATATCAGCAAGTAAAAAAGGGTAATAC
>NZ_PSZO01000045.1 GCF_004335975.1 Mycoplasma marinum | reverse complement strand
AATAACAAAAGAGAATTTTGAATATTATATCAATTTACTTTCTTTTAAAACTGGAGAATTTAATTGAGAGATGATAGAAACAAAACCAATCATACAATTCAAGTGTGAAGTCATCATCTCTCTTCATATAATGAATCGCTCAAAAATAGCTGCCATTAATTCCTTTACAACAGGAGATTCTATTTTTTTTAAGGGGCAAAGACTGCCTGCAAAAGAAATAAAAACAAAAATGGGGAAGGAATTCTCATATCATTTAGTCAAAAAAATAAAAGGTATATTGAAAGAATATGGTTTTTCTGTACAAGAAGAAATTTTGCAAAAGAATTGGATTAAAAAAATACCCAAAAAAGAATATGGTGATATAGATATATATGCTAAAAAGGATAATATTATTTTTTGTATTGAAGTTAAATACATTTCCAGTGTAATTAATCCTTTTCTCTTCATAAAAAATAAAGAAAAACTCATAAATTATCAAAAGAAATGAAGTAATAGAGTTGAGCAAATAAACAATAACTCTACAATTGATGATCCTATAAACTTTTTTATAACCAATAAAACTATTCCGATTTTTATAGAAGATGATTCATTGGTTTATCAAAATATTGAACAATTCAAATTTTTTTTAGAAACTCATTTTGGAAAAGAGCAATAAGAGTATTTTTTCTTTATAAAAGGTGATGATATACCTTACGAAACAACAATTAGATCAATATCAAACTAGAGAATTTCATAGACATATACTAAGTATTAAAACATATTTATAAAATTACAAAAGAATACCGTGGCAATTAATTTGATAAAAAATAGTAGCCAAAATGAAATTTATATTCAAAAGGAGATGATATGAATACATTTAAAAATACCTTATTCATCATTGGTAATGGTTTTGATATTCGTAATGGATTAGAAACAAGATTTATAGATTTCGAGACATGATTAACAGCCAATGATAAAGAAGCGCTTAATAAGTTGGAAAAAATGTTTGGATTGGATGAGGGAAATTGGAATAAATTAGAAGATAAAATATTTAATTCCAAACCTAACTTTGATTATTTTATAGGGGAATTTCAAGAAAATGCAAGTTGAAATCTTTCTGGTGAGTGGGAAGAAGAGTATCACATAGAACACGAGATTAGCCTTGCTGTTTCCGATGAAATTGAAAGTAATTTTATTAGTTCTGAAGATTTAAATAATTTAGTTAAAAGATGAATTATGGAAGCGTTGAAAAAATCTGGTGTTAAAAAGATTAAAATAATGCCAACTAATTCACTGATAAATTTCAACTATACAAATTATATTATTGGAAATGTCCTGCATATTCATGGTAATGTAAAAACAGAAATCCAATTCGGTCATTCTAATGATTCGAAAAATTACAGACCTAAAGGGTCGTATGGTAATGAAGATCACACTGGTGAATTTTGATATAAACTCTATCACAAAAATATCTCTAAGAATATTGAAGTTTTGAATCATTTCTTAAACGGTAAGAATTTTGAAAGGGTTATTTTCTTTGGATTCTCTTTGGGTATGCAGGATGAAAAATATATCGAAGTGTTAAATAAGGAGGTTGATGTATTATTTTACTTCTTTTCTGAGGAAGATAAAATAAGGGCTAAAACATTTTTCAATGAAAAAAAATTCAAATCAATCCAATACATTAAATCAAACAATTTTGATTATAAGTTTAGGTAATGTTTATGGAATTGTACATAATAGGAAATGGCTATGATTTAAGTTGAGGGTTAAAGACCAGGTACCAAGATTTTGCAAATTTTGTGAAAGCAAAATACCCGCATGAGTACAAAGAAATTACAAAACTATTTTCTCTTGAATACAACTGAAGTGATTTTGAAGATAGGATTGGAGAATCTTTTGAGCAACTAGAAAAAGTGAATTCATTAAAAATTAAAGAATTTCAAACCAATAATAAAGTATTTGAGACTCCACCTATAACAAGTAAAATTATTTCTGATTTATTAAAAGAATGAATTGCCAAGATTATGATTGATTCAAAACCACAACCAATTGTAACTAAGGAGGCAGTGATAAACTTTAACTATACAGAATACTTGAAAGGTTATTTCTGGAACAACGTCCTGAACATACATGAAAAATATAATGAAGTTGGAGTGTTGCAAATAGGCCATTCTCAATCAAGAGTTATTGAGGATAAATTTTTAAAATTCAAAAAAGAGGATTTTAATAATCCTTTTCCAGACCCAAAAGTACAAATGAATCAATTAAGTAAGTTTCCTAACATTGCTTTGCAAAAATTAAAAGAATTTATATATGGTTTAAAAATCAATAAGTTAATCTTCTATGGCTTTTCTTTTGGAAAACAAGATCAAGATTACTTTGATATATTTGATAAAGATATCAAAGTAATCTTTTATCACTATGAACCACTCGAGGAATGCCGAGAAATGATTAAAAGAGTAAAGAATAAATTCAACAATGTCACCTTTATACAAAAGAAAGATAGGTTGGAATTATAAGGGGTTGAGATAAAAACCAAAACACGCACAACTAATGTGCGTTTTATTTATTGAGTTACAAATTGCACAAAGAAATAATTCTTGGTTGGGAATTATTTCTTTTGCTTTTTCAAGATTTTATCTAAAGAATACAATTCTCCAAACATAAGCATTACAGCATTGTATTCATTTTTTTTAATTAGATTCTCATGTAATAGATCATCTAAGTAAAAAATAGCAAGTGTTTTTCTTGCTCTCAAAAGAGCTACATTCATAATTCTATAGTCAAG
>NZ_PSZO01000044.1 GCF_004335975.1 Mycoplasma marinum | reverse complement strand
GATAAAACAACCGCTGATCAAGATCTTGCAACAAAAACAACTGCTTTTGATGATGCCAACAACGAATTTGCTAAAGCTCAAAAAGCAGCACAAGATGCACAAGCAGCATTAGATGATGCAACTAAAAAACATACAGACAAAAAAGCTGAATTGCCTAAATTGAATGCTGATAAAATAGCTGCCGATCAAGATCTTGCAACAAAAACAACTGCTTTTGATGATGCTAACAGCGAATTTGCTAAAGCTCAAAAAGCAGCACAAGATGCACAAGCAGCATTAGATGATGCAACTAAAAAACATGATGTAAATACTACAAAAAAACATGAACTTGAAACTAAATTAGATTCTCAAAAAATAAAAAGAGACAGCATTGATAATGCAATTGCAGATTTAGATAAAAAAATAAAAGTTGTTATAAATGATAAAAAAATAAATGAAGCGAATTTGAAAACAAATAATGACCGAGATTTAAAAATTCCTACTGATAAAAATGCTATTGAAGATAAAATTAAAAATCTCAATAAAAATAAAGTTATTTTTGAAAAAATATTAAATGAGGCTACAAAAGATTTTGAACCATTCAATAAAAATAAAGCGGATGCTGAATTATATAAAAAGATTACAGCAACCATTGAAGGTCAATTAAAACAGGAAAAAGAAAAAATTACTTTTGCACAAGCAGGAACATATGACGTTCTTCATGATTCTAATGGTTTAGCATTAATTATTGTTAATGGTAATTTCAAAACTCCTGAGCAGGCAATGATTGGTTCTGGGTGACAAAGTGGTCTAAAAATGGTTTATAAAATTGCAATGTCAAACCCTGATAAAATCAATGTCAAACAAGATAAGAGCGGAAAAGTTTTCTTTGATATCAAAACAACTTCAACGTATTTAGCTAATAATATAAAATCGGAAACAAAGTATGATGAAAAACATACCACAGCAATGCTTAATGATCCTTTATTGAACAAATTCTTTATAACTCCATTTATAAAAACTGGTAAAATTGCTAAATTTGGTGCAGATAAAATAGTGGATATTGTCCTTAATTTAAGCACATATAAAGAAAATATTGGTAAAACAATTGAAAACATTGATTCGTCATTATCCGATTTTGGGAAAATGCTTCAATTAACTGAATTAGACTTACAAATGTTCGTTGCTAATTTAACAGGCAATGAGGCTCATTATTACGGTGAATTTGATCTAAACAATGGTAAAACTTCTTATGAATTAGAAAGGAATGCATTTATGTCTCCTCAATTCAATATTTATAACTACAAAAACTACCAAAGTAATAATAGTAAAATAAATACTGATGGCGCAGTTTTAACAGTTAAGAAACTTGGAGTAACAGTAAATGCACATATTTTAGAATTTATCAAAAACATTACTAAAGATCCATATTCTAACTATACTTTCAGTGTTCTTGAGCTTTTAAAAAGCGCAAATATAGATGAAATAATTAAGAAAATTAAAATCTAAAATTTAAAGTAATGATAATGGTGTTTATTACATTGTAAAAACCTTTGTTGTTATTTTATTATTGTATAATTTAAATGCATAATTAAAAATTATGTTTAAGAATAAAATACACTAATTATTAAAGGAATATTTCAAGAGAAACGCCAATTCTCAATAAAAAAATATTTTTATTGTTCGTTAATAAAATAAAAGTAACTAAATGCATATTAGTATGCATTTTTTTATATAATTTTTTTATGTTTAAAATAGGAAATATAGAAATTAAGAATAAAATTATACTAGCACCAATGGCGGGTGTTACTAATAGTGCTTATAGAATAATAGCAAAAGACTTCGAACCTGGTTATGTATGTACGGAAATGACTTCCAACGTTGGGTTTAAATATAATTCAGCCAAAACAAAGGATATTGCAAAAGTTAGTGAAAATGAAGGTATAGTTGCATTGCAAATTTTTGGTGGAGATGTTGAAGATTATGTTGAAGCTGCAAAATATTATGATAAAAATTCAAATGCTAAAATAATAGATATTAATATGGGGTGTCCTGTTAAGAAGGTTGCTATAAAATCTCAAGCCGGATCTGCATTAATTAAGACTCCTGAAAAAGTGAGAGAAATTGTTTCTAAAATTACTGCAACAATTAATAAACCCTTAACTGTAAAAATTAGATTAGGGTGGGATGAAAAATCATCTAATTATATGGATATTGCTAAAATAATTGAAGAATCGGGTGCTGCAGCCTTAATTGTTCATGGAAGAACAAGGGAACAAATGTATCAAGGAAAGGCTAATTGGGATGCCATTAAAGAAATCAAAGAATCATTATCAATACCTGTTATTGGAAATGGCGATGTTTTTACACCTGAAGATGCTAAGAAGATGTTAGACTACACAGGAGTTGATGCAGTTATGGTTGCAAGAGCTGCACAAACTAGCCCATGAGTCATAAAACAAATGAATGATTATATAAAGACAGGCAAGTATGGTCCTAATCCAACAATTGATATAATTTATAAAACTTTAAATAGATATATGAATATATTATTGGAAGAATGATCTGAAAGTTATACCTTAGCTCAATCCAAAAGTGTTTCTTCACAATGATTTGCTGGATTTAAAGGCGCGAATGATGAGAGAAGAGCATTTATGACAACCAAGGATTTATCCATTTTTAGAGTAAATTTAGCTAAATTTGTAGAAAAATTAAAAGAAAAATATGAAAAATAATATTTAGGAACTAATTATAGTTCCTTTTTTTAATATTCTTTATGTTATTTTTCTTTCATATTATTG
>NZ_PSZO01000043.1 GCF_004335975.1 Mycoplasma marinum | reverse complement strand
CAATTAATATAAAATTAACAACTTTGTTCGAAGGTTCTGAATACTTAGTAAAACTAAAACAAACAAAAAATAATATTTTCATTGAAACGCTTTTCAATAATAAAAAAATAAAATTTGAGGAAGTTCAAAAGATTTTTCAAAAACGAATGTCTTTCTTTTCAAAAAGTCACAACACTATAGATTCAACTTTAGATAAATTATTAAAAATAATTACAAAAGAGAAGGTTGAATCTTATCTCAAAATAGCTGATCCAAATATAAAGGAGTTAAATGTAAAGAAGCGAAAAACCATAAGTAATGTTGGTACTATTATGATGGAAGAGGGAGATAGCATTTTTCCTAAACAGTTATCTTCAGGTACTATAAAATTCATGGAAATAGCATTATTTTTAGAAGAAAAGAGAGGTGATGTATTATTATTCGATGAAATAGACAACTTCTTACATCCTCAAATTGTTTTATTTTTATTAAGACGTGCTCATTATATGAATAGAAATGGAAAACCGACCCAAATTATATTCACAACCCACAATCCAATGCTCATTAATTTATTGAGTTATAAACAAACTTTTGTCATTGAGGATAATTCAAAAGTTATTAAAGTTTCCACTATTAATTCAATGCGCCAACAAAGTAATTTTGTTAAAAAGTATATTGAGAATAAAATTTCATCTCATCCTTCAAAAAGTTGCATGCAACAAACACTGTTGGAGATGATGTAATGAGGATTAAAGTATTGATTTCTCTTGAGGGAGATGAGTCTAATACAGAGAAGAATTTTTATGAGGGTGCAAAATACCAATTCCCAGAATTGAATTTATCAACTGTATATGTGATTAAGCAAAATACACCAATAAACAAAATAGAAATAAAGATTAATCAAATAATCGAGTTAGCAAAAGGGAACTTTGTAACGGAGTATCGTATAACGGAAGAGATTTTAGCTAATGTATACTTTATCTGAGATGCCCTACCCCCAAAAAGAGAAGCTTCGGAAAATAAAATAAAATCAATATTCAATTTTGCATTAAATGATGTGACATTAGAAAGCGGGGATAAAATAATTGAAAACCCTTTAATTATAGAGGGAGGATTTGAAATGGGTCTAATTGCTCATTTAATTGAACCAAAACCTGAGAATATTGTGAAATTAGTGGAAGTTTTTAATTTCAAAAACAAAAATTCATTTAAAAAGAAATATATCAAAATTTTTGACAAAATATTAAAAGTTACCAAATGTAAAAGTCAAGAGGATTTTTTTGTAAAATTAAAAAAAGAGGGATGTAGTCATTTCGTTTTATTCGAAGTTCTAAATTAAACAAACAATTTGATGATTCTATAAATACTGCTGCCGTAAAGATTATTATTTATCAATAACCCTATATTTACTATCTTTAATCAAGGGAAAAAATAACAACAAAGAATGCAAGTATGATTAAGATTCTGTATTTGAGATAATGGAGTATGTTGTATGTTTTTTTTGGATTCAAAATGATATATATTGTAAATGCAAAGAAATGTTGGTTATTTTTTTTAAAATATTGTTTGAATGTTAACAAAAGAGTTCATAATTAACTTGGCATAAAGATTGCCAACTAAGAGGAAAATTATGCTTAAGAAAAATAACAGGGGAGCATTTCAAAATTTTCTTTAAAATAGTGTGATTTACAATGGGCCAAGTTATTATTTGTCCTGAAATTGTATTAATCACACTTGCATCTTTATGTTTAATTACAAGAATATTTTTTGAAAGCGCACCTCTGTGCTTTTTTAAAATCTAAAATAACAAAGAGCCAATCATTAAGGCATTGTCTCGGAAATAGGGAAATTTTTGTCTTGCAAAACACAAAATTAAAACTAGAACCGACATATGTTATCAATGTTTATAAATAACGGTGATCTGAATGCAGTTGTTGGGTTATGCCATTAAATATGGGTATGTAAATAGCGAGATGTTACACACGAGCGGTGCAGGACTTAGAGATTTATATATGTGGTATGACAACAAAAAACAATAAGGTTATCTTTATACAAAGGAAAGATGGGTTGGAATTATAAGGGGCTGAGAAAAAAATCAAAAATGCACAACTAATGTGCGTTTTATTCACCAAGGCGCAAGTGCACAAAAAAATAATTCCCACCAGGAATTATTTTTTTTTACTTTTTTAAGATTTTATCTAAAGAATACAATTCTCCAAATATAAGCATTTCAGCATTGTATCCATTTTTTTAATTAGATTCTCATGTAATAGATCACCTAAGTAAAAAATAGTGAGTGTTTTTCTTATTCTTGATAGAGCTAAATTCATAATCCTATAGTCAAGCTGATGCTTATAAAGGCTTGGGGCCTTTTTGCACAATACAAGTAATACATGACCAGCTTCTACCTTGTACACTCATAGAGGTTCTAAAAGAAATGTTTAATGAAGGTATATCAATTTTCTTTATAACATCCTTGTAGCATGTTATTGGTAAAATTGATTTACCTTCATATTGATTAGAGAAGCTTTTTATACCTTCTCTAAGGGAGTTTATGTCTTTGAATGTTTGACATGGATATTTTCAGTTGCGCCCTTTTTGGTGTATTCTAACTTATCTTTGTAGGAGAAATTGATAACATAAATAATATGCCAAGAAAGATATTTAACTTTGAATCAGCCATTAAACAATATGCAAAAGAGCTTTCAAGGGTTGATGTTAAAGAAGAAATGGAAAAGATTTTCCAAAAAGGGATTGAGAAGGGAGTTAAAAAAACTTCTAGAAGACACGGATACTTATATATTAAAAATTTCCAATAAATGAACTCGAATTAATTTCAAGTTTAAATCTTTAATATGCAATTTTTATATAATTTAGTTATAACCGCAAAAGGGTTACGCTTTAAATTGTGATAAAAAATAACTTATGTGAATTTATTTGCAAATAACTATTATTGCGATTATTATG
>NZ_PSZO01000042.1 GCF_004335975.1 Mycoplasma marinum | reverse complement strand
GTCAAAATATTTATTTACTTATAGTTAGCATCTTTATTGTGTTTAGGGCTTTAAGTGCATTGCTTTGAGTGTATATAGGTAAAGTTGAGGAATCAAAGCGACAATACCAAACCTTCATACCAAACAAACCGCCTTCAGTAAAATTTATTTTGCCTTTATTTAAAGTCCAAAACAGATAAGATAAGTAAACTTTACCTAGGTTTTATCTTCATGAATTTTATCAACTTGCAAAGTTTTAAAGTGATAAAATTGTAATATGTCAAAAAAGCGAAGTATAAGAATAAAAATTAACGATTCCCAACAAACACGCACGTTACCCCTCTCTTATGAAATTATAACCAACCAAGAAAATAAAATGATATTTATTTATGGACACAATGGTTCCGGTAAAACAACTTTCACCTCTTTAATGGGGCAAAGAAATAATGGTGTAAAGGGTTTCACAAAAGAAATAAAAATGAATGGCAATGATGTAACGGTTCATAGTAATTTAAGCAAGAAAATCACAACGAGAACGTTTTATAACAAACCCACAACAAGACCAACGAATGACTTAAAGGAACATATAGCAGTCTTCTCGAAGGAAAGTTTTCGCTTTCACATCTTAGACTCTTCTGTCGTTTTTAGAAGACATAGGAGCAAGATTCGAAAGTATGATTGAGGAATTTACAATCGTTTTTTTAACTCACTAATTTTCGAAAAAGATATTGATTTATTAAGTTATTATAATTCAGATTTTTCCATAGAATTAGAAAAAGGTCAGGAACAAATTTTATATAACTACTTGCTTTCTTTAAAAGTTGAAGACGGGAAAACATCTGAAGATGCATCTTTTATAAAAAGTCAAGCAATACTACTCGAAGAAACACTGAATAAATTAAAAATCCCAAAATTATCTGACCTCATTCCCACTAATGATTATAAAAAGTTGAATTTTTGACACGAAAAACTATACTTCACTTTTCTATCGAATAAAATGGAAAATTTTTATAAACACACACTGGAGAAAATACCATGATCATCACTTTCATTTTTCCCAAAAAATATAAATAGTGTGAAAACTTTCATCATTGAAAATTATAAAGAATCGAAAAACAAGATGGATATAAGTATCAATAAAATATTTGCTAATCTTTTCCCAGGGAAGAAACCCCCGCGAACATTTAGTGATTTTGACTTTGATGAAAAAGGAGTGGCAATTTCATACAGCATTTACGAGGAAAGTATAAGAGCGTTTAGTGAAGGTGAGAAGGTTCTTTTTAGGGTTAAAATACTCAATGAAATGAATGGAGATGACATTGAAAACTCAATTATTATATTCGATGACATCTTAGATGTAACGGATAGAAGTATTATAGTTTCAATTGCAAGTGATTTAAAGACTTTTTTCAAAACTAATAAAAAACGTGATTTTGCTTTCCTTATGACATTCCATGATTATCAAAAGATGTTGAAATTCAATAATTTACTTACACGCCGCCCTTCAAATAAGGCAAACTCAAATGGCAAACCGTGTATAAATTTGGAAACTAGACAAATATTTGATCACGAAATTTTTAATTTGAGTAGGCAGCAACCTTTACTTGAAACTTTCAATAAAGGTAGTGGATTAGTGGAAAATTCTCAATTATTACTTTATAGACCCTTATATGATTCTTTGAGCAAAGAAAATCAAAGTACATTATGTTCATTTTTGAAATCTAATGAATTTATGCACTTTAATCCTAATTTAAAGCACTCTGAATCTGCGGTAAATAGTGCTTTCCAAGAGTTATTTTATATTTTTTCAGTCAATGAAAATAAAAAAAGTATTAACTTTAATAAATTTGATTTTCCGAATGAAATTAATCATAACACTTTGAAAAACATGGCCAACACCTTGTTTTCTACTAGAAAATACGAGAAAACTTGAAATATTACTCTTAGGAAAAAATTTCGGGACAAGGAAAAATGGTTAAGTCCTATTAACGTTTTTATAATTGCGTGAGCTATAAGATTCAAAATAGAAGAATGGATTTGTAATAATAAAAGAAAAAACATTGCAACAAAAACCTTTTTAAATAAATTTACCACTCGTAGCAAGTTTGAATTGCTACCTGTTGATATAAAAGTGAAAAACAAGGAATTAATTCTGCATTGAGTTGAACTAGTGAATAATGAACTGCATGATAGTGGAATTGGAATCTTGGACAATACAACGTCAGGATTATTGATTTACAGAAAATTAAAGCACTCAAATTTTTCCATAAAAATAGAGAGGTAAATTTATTTTCTATATTTACAAGTTTTTTTGTGACCAATTAAAATAGAATATTTTGATAAGCGAATCTGATTCATTTCAAGAATGAACCTTCAAGATTCTTTTTTAATTAATAATCCGCTTTCTTAGTCCTTTGATCAATAATAACTGCTTCTTTTATTCCGTGGTAATTATCTCCATCTGTACAAACATAATCACGCTCATTATGAATTACAGAATTGTTTTGTGTTGTAGTTTGTTTGATGGTTCTACCCATCATTGCAAACTCTGCATAGCTCCTTCCTTTCCCAAATGCATATAATATACAAAGGTTCATTATCCTTGTAATGAAAATTTTTATTTGTTCGTAGATTTTTCTTTTGAATTTAAATACTCATCTGGTTAATACATTGGATAAAATTGTATCATTTAGTATGAGTAAAAAAAGAAATAATTGTAAAAAAAGAAAAAAAGATAAAAGAATTAAAAAACCTACGAAAGTTGATGTATATTTTGATGAAACAAATCATACGGGTAATATTGGATTAACAAAAGATGAGGAGAAGCTTTCATATGGTAACTTTGATGAATGATATAATTTTCTTTATATTGGATTTGCTAATCCTAGCGAAATCAGGGAGAAGATATTGTCAATTGAAAAAGAATGTTTTCCCAATTCAAAAAACGGCGAAATAAAAGGAGCTAGATTAACAAGAAAAGACTTATTCTCCATGCCGAAACAAAACATAGATTTTTATAATAAGGTATTTGATGTAGTTCTTGAGCACAAAAAAATAATTCAATTTGGTTCATATAATAGAATTGAATTATTAGTTAGAAAAGGTTTAATAAATGAGGATTCAATGTTTTGATTC
>NZ_PSZO01000041.1 GCF_004335975.1 Mycoplasma marinum | reverse complement strand
TTGAGGAGTTATTTACAATCAACTTTCAATATTATTTGAATTAGATTAAAAAAATGAGCATAGAATTTCCAAAATGGATTTTTCGTTATGCTCTTTTTTTCATGTTAAGATAAAATTACAACATAGGAAGTAGTGAGATTTCATGAAAACTAAGTTTACACAAAATTTGCTACTCTACCATGTCCGTTTGTAGATATCTCTTTATCACTAATCATTTCTCTTACAATTCTTTTTAACTTATCTTCAGAAATGATTAAGTTAATTTTCGAGTTTAATAGTTTTCTTGTAGTATTCTTATTCATTGAAATTTCTTTGATTATTCATCTTTTTAATTCCGTATTGTTTTTTCCTATTTGGTTAAATAATTGCAGTTGTTTTCCAAAATCTAAAATAGCTTGTATAAGAGTGTCTAAAATGTAAATGATGTAAGGTTTGGCATTATCATTATCAAACGCTCCTGGGTTATCTAAAATGCCTTTTCTTACATGTTCAAGTGAATTGTAATACTCTTGTTTTTCATCATGTATGTATTGAGATAGCATTTGGTATTTAACAAAACTTAGCCCTGATTTAATTAGAAGCTTGTGGAGTAACATTCTACTCATTCTTCCATTTCCATCTTGAAACAGATGGCACATTAAAAAGTTGAGTGTAAAAATAATTGAAGAAATAACACCTTTTTCAAGTGTATCTTTTTCCTCTGAATAATAACTTGAAAGAATTTGATAAAGATCTTTTTCAACATCTTTTATAGAACTTGTTTTATAACCTGCAACTGTATTGTCTTTTCTCTTTAATTCGCCGCTATCTTTCTTGCTTCTCATTAATCTTTGGTGAATATCTTGCAATTCATCAATGTCTAACGGATCATTATAATTCCTTGTTATATATTGATTGGCTTCATTTAATCCAATTCACTCATCATCACTATATTTATATTCATTTATATTTTCAATTGCATTCGAGTATTTTGTTTCCATTTGATTTTGTTTATTCTTATAGTTTTCAATAAAGGGAGTTCCATTAGCACTAATTTCCATATCCTTAACTTGATAAGCAAACATGAATATCTTTTTTAATTTATTCGAAATATTTTTATCAGTTAATAAATCCTCTGTTTTATAGCATTTCATATTACCCTCCTTAATGTATAAATTATATTAAAAATGTTGTATTTTGAGTGTAAATACAACATTTTAGGGGTGTTTAAGTATTGAAAAAGTGGTATTCAAGGTATAAATGCAATCTTTTTTAATTTATTTTTAGTCTTTAATTAACGAAGTGGACCAACTCTTTTGTAAATCTTATAAATAACTATTTACAAATAAACTCTTTACTTTCTATAAAACTAAAGGCATCAATAATAATTTCTTTGCAAGCTTTATTTCAAAAAGTAAGTTCTTTTATTTGTTCTATATTAAATCAAGCAGCTTCAATAGTTTCACCATCATTAGCTTTAAATGCATTCTTATCTTTTAAACTACATATGAAGGCTATTGTAAAAGCATTGACTTTATCTTTATTTGCATATTCAATTGGAAATAATGAATAAATACCAAAAGGTTGAATGTCTTTACATTCTAGATTAGATTCTTCAAGTAATTCACGGATTGCTGTATCTTGTATTTTTTCATTATATTGAATGCCACCACCAAAAGTACCTCAAGTACCGGTGTCAGAACGTTTTTGAAGCAATACTTTATTATCTTTAAAAGGAATAACTGTAGCTGAAGGAACCATTATTAAGTCATGGTTATTTAACTTACTTCTAATATCCATTATGTAGTCTTTGTTTGGTTGTTTCATATTTAAAGTATATAGCAGTGGTTAAAGTGGTCATATAAAAAGGGCGAACCAAAAGGCCCTCGGGCCTTCGGGTGTGATGACCGATTACACCACTTATATATTAATTATACACCCTTTTACTTCTGACCCATTTTTTTAATCTATAGTTAATTATCCCTTTGGGGTTAGTGGAATATAAAATTAAGAAAAATCACTTTATATAAGTGATTCTCATATTAATTTATAATGTACAACACTTGCAAAGTTAAAATGTAAGTGGAGTGCTTTTAGTCTAGCATCTATATAAATAATTTATCATATCCTTATTCATATATTGTTTGTTTTACACCATCAGTGTTATATATTTTAAAATATTTTCTCACTGTGTATATATCAACATTTTCATCTAAACCAAATCTAGGTATTACTTGACTCAAATCTCAAGGTCTACTATTATATGCATATAATGTAAACACCTTTTTATCATCTAAAAGAAATGCGGGTCAGTTTGTTAAATGTAATGGATATTTACCTACATCAAAAGATTTTGGTAGTTTTAAGATATTCACTTTTACCACCATCAGTGGATCCATAGGGGTAATATATTCTAATTTATATAGTGGTGTTAAGTCAAGTTCATTGGATTTAAGGAATTGGAATACAGTTGTATCAAATCTTTTAAAGTTACCATTTCTTGCAAATGTTAGTTTTCTTAATCTGTGCATGTAATATGAATCTGAGATGTCTTTAAAATCTTCTTCAATATCAGTTATATTTGATCCTATGTGTAGCTCTGTAATTTTAGGTTCATGTAAAAATAAAGATTTTGGAAGTTTTCCACCTTTAAAAAATTGTTTTTCTTTATCTTTTGAACTTCATTCTCCTTCATATCAACTTTCATTATTATTAGAGTTGGTATAATCTTTTAATAATTGCTTTTTTTCATCATAAGTTTTTGTGTCATCATGTAATTCTCTAAATAAACGCTTACTTTTACTTTCATCAAAAGTTTTAGGAATTTTTAATGCAGGTGTTAATGTTTGTCAAGGTTGTGTTACTGGTTCTTGTGTATCTATAGGTGTCTGTTTATCTGGAACACTGGGGTCATCTGGAGTATTCTGTTTTTTTGGAACCGTTTTTGTTTCACCACATGAGGTTGCTAATATTAATGAAGGTATAGCTATTGCAGTTAGTGATATTACACCTAGGGATATTTTCTTTGATAATTTATTCATAATTCTCCTTTTTAATTAGTTTTGAACCAATAACTGGTTCACCAATATCATTATTATAACACCTTAAAATTACACTGAATAAAATTTAGTTTTAATGAATTTATGTAAATTCTTCATTGTAATTTAAAGTGCAACACTTTTATAATTATAAATAAATTATACAAAAATTGTATATTAAAGATTCGGACTTGAAATGAGTTCGAGTTTTTTATTGGAAATTTTTAATATATAAGTATCCGTGTCT
>NZ_PSZO01000005.1 GCF_004335975.1 Mycoplasma marinum | reverse complement strand
CGGTACGTCACAAAACATACCCAAACAAACAATCTGCTATTCAGTTTTGAGAGAACTAGGATAAATCGACCAGAAGGTCATTTTTTTTCGCCTTTTTTATTGTAAAAACAAAAAAGTGAAGAAAATCCCACCTTAAAAGTCATTAATGTATCTTTAGGAATATACTTAATAAGTAAAATATAATTATAAAGGAGAGAAAATGGTTAAATTTTCAAGAATTAAAGGAATATCACAAGAAAGTGTTGCAACAAAAACTGCTGTTGAAGCTTCTAGATTAATTGAAGAAGGGTTTGAAATCATTTCAATTACTCAATATGCAGACGCAAATTCATTAGGAAGAAATAAAGCTGCAACAATTTATTATAAATAGACTATCAACATATTAAATGTTGGTTTTTTAATGATGAAATTGTACGTTTATTTTGTCTTCTGTACTATTTTTAAAAGTGAACATTGATTTATTTTTGAACAAATAAAAAATGTGGATATTTTATTTTAAAATGAAAGCATATTTCTTTATAATTTATACATATGTTAACACTTAATAAAATAAAAGAAATACAAGAAAAATATGAGTTACAAGTTCACGCTAAAAAAAGGTTTGGACAAAACTTTCTAATAGATGAAAATGTTTTAAAACACATTATTGAAGTTGCAGATATAAAGGGTAAAGAAGTGATTGAGGTTGGTCCTGGTATGGGTTCATTAACTGTATTTGTTATTCCTGAGGCTAAGAAACTTACAGCTTATGAAATTGATAGAGATATGGTTAAAGTACTTAATGGTGAAATCAAAGAAAAAAACTTTGAATTAATTGAAGGGGATTTCCTTAAGCAAGAATTAGATTGAGAAGATCAAAAAACATTAGTTGCTAATTTACCTTATTACATAACTTCTGATATTCTATTTAAGTTATTTGAAAATGTGGATAAGTTCGATAGAGCAATCATAATGATTCAAAATGAAGTTGCTGATAGATTGAGTGCGCCAGTTGGATCAAAACAATATGGTAAACTTACTATTTCAACTAATTACTTTGCAACAGTAAAGAAAGAATTTGTTGTTAAACCTTCATCGTTCTCACCTGCACCTAAGGTAAACTCAGCTATTGTTTCACTTACATTTAATAAAAAACAAGAGCTTGATAATAAAGAATTTTTAGTGTTCGTCAAGAAGTCATTTACCCAAAGAAGAAAAACTCTTTTCAACAATTGAAAACTAATTATGTCTCCAGAAAAAGCAAGAGAATTAATTATGTTTTTGGAATTACCAGAAGCAATTCGTCCTCAAAATTTAACTGTAGAGCATTATAAAAAAGCTTTCACAGAATATAAAAAATATGTAGAACAACCCGTGAAATAATTGGGTTTGTTTTTTTACCTATAAAATAAGAGAAAAATACTCTATTTGATAGGTTTTTTACCTTGTTTTATGTATAATAACCATATGAAAAGTAAATGAATTGCGGATTCTTCTGTTTATCCAGGAGTTATATTCGAAGATATTACACACACATTTATCGAACCGGGAGCCAAAATTGAACCGGGTTGTTACATTGAAGTTCTTGTAAGGATTGATTCAAAATCAACAATTAAAGAAAATACAAAAATTTTTCAAGGTTCAATTATTAAGGAATCAGTTATTGGTGCTGAGTCAATTATTGGACAATATACATTAATAAGAAATAATACAATTTTACTTGGTAAGAATGTAATTGGTCCACAATCAGAGATTTCTGATTCAACATTCCACGAAGGAGCAAGTGCTTATCATAAAGCTTTTGTATCAAATTCATCAATTGGTGAAGGGACACAAATAGGTGCAAGTTTCATCACTGCTAACTCTTGGCATGATGGGAATAAGTATGATTCAACAATAGGTGAAAATGTAAAGATTGGTGTGAATGTAACATTGGTTGCACCAGTTAATATTGAGAGGAACTCAATAATAGCTGCAGGGTCTACAATAACAGATGAAGTAAAAGAAAATGAAATTGCCTTTGCAAGAGCAAGGCAAGTAAATAAAGGGGCTAAAAATGAAAAATAACGATGTAAGATTATTTGCGATGGAAAATTCAGAAGAACTAGGTGGAAGAATTTCAAAAATTATAGGAACTGATTTGTCAAAAATTGCAAAGACAGTATTTTCAGATGGTGAAGTATTAGTACAAGCAATTGATACAGTTAGAAATAAAGATGTTTTTGTTATTGCTTCAACATCAACACCAGTTAATGACAATATTATGGAATTACTATTATTTATCGATTCTCTAAAAAGAGCATCAGCAAGACGTATTACTGTAGTTAATACATATTATGGATATGCAAGACAAGACAGAAAAGCAAAAGGTAGACAACCAATTGGAGCTAAACTATTTGCTGATTTACTTGAAACAGCAGGTGTTGATAAAATTATTGGTGTTGATTTACACAATCCTTCAATTCAAGGTTTCTTTAATGTGCCAGTTGATGATTTAAAAGGTCAATTTGTATTTGCTCCTGAAATTAAAAAACTTAGTAAATTCTCTGTTGTTTCTCCTGATCATGGTGGAGCAGTTAGAGCTAGAGTCTTGGCTGAACTTGTGGCTGATACAGTTCAAGTAGCTATTGTTGATAAAAGAAGAACGGGACCAAATGAATCAGTTATTTCTGGTGTTCTTGGAGATGTTGAAGGTAAAAACTGTGTAATTATTGATGATATGATTGATACAGGTGGAACTATTATCAAAGCTGCTGAAGAACTTAAACGTCAGGGAGCTAAAAAAATCCTTATTGCTGCAACACACGGTATTTTTTCAAAAGGATTCCAACATTTTGAAGAATCAGATGCTATTGAGCATGTCTTAATAACAGATTCAATTGCAAGCGTTAATAAAATTAAATCTAAAAAACTTAAAGTTGTTTCATTAGATAAATTCCTTGCGAACATTATTCAAGCAACAATTGGTGGAACATCAGTTTCTTCAATTTATGAAGAAATTCAAAACAAATTATAATAATTAAAAATGCTTATAAACGTGGATAAGTAAATTCTGTATTCGAAAGGATGCGGTTTTTATATGTCAAAACACAAAGCGATATAAGAATGAATTAACTTATTTAATAAATATGAGAGGAATGATTTTAGCTGAGAAAAATACTATCCAAACTAGAAATTGATTTATTAATAAGTACAAGCAAAAAATAAAAAAGAAAACTGAAAAGGTAATTCATAATTTTATTGTCAATCTAGCTATAGAATAAATAAGAAATTCATAAGAGGATAAAATAATCTTAATGAAAAATAGAAATATAAATCTCAATATGTTTATCTTTATATAACTAATGTACCTTTATCTAAATTTACGTATGAAAATTTTGTATGAAAACAAAAAAAGAGAATCTGTTTTGATTGAACAAAAGAAATCGCAAAAGAAACTTTTGTTGAAAATAATTGTATTTATGGTTTAAAAAATACTTCCTAAAGTTTTGAATCTAAAAGTACAAAACCTAGATACATTAATTTAGTTGAGAGGAATTTCAACCCTATAGAAGAATAATATTATCACTAATAATGATTCTTATGCCGTAATAAGGAGTTAAAATTAATTATCAGTTTTAATAAGTTGTAAACAAAGTTAATTGAATCTCGGCACCTATCAAAAAGGATTGTAATCAATTAGTTACAGATGCATTTAACAAACTAAAAAAAAGAAAGGATTCGTTGTGTACTTTGATCGCCGTTTTCAAAACTTAGGTGAATTTATTTAGACTTATTCAAAATTAATTAATGGTTCAGATAGGGAGCCTTTTAGATAACAAGGGGGGTATTTATTTATATGTTCGAAGGGTTAATATTTAAAGCAATCAAAACTTTAAAAATGTCATTTGAAGAAAATCCTGAACATATTGAGTTATACATTGAATGATATAATTTTAAAAAGACTCTATTAAAAAAACACCAGTAAGTACTAGCATTTGCACAATCTAAACTGTATTTTTTTATATAGTGGATTATTATTTATTATTACCTTGAAATAATCACAAGTAAACTTAAATTTCTTTTAGTATAAAATTAATGGCGCCAACTACCCCGCTATTATTTTGGTGAGTAGCAATTTTAATATTTATTGGTTCTCCCGCACCTCTAGTTTTAACTAAGGTTTTCACTGATGCTTTTATTTTATTTATAAATAATTTTGAATGTGAAATACCTCCTGATATAATGAATAAATCAATATCTAAGATGTAATATAAGTTGAAAATATTTATTGCGTTTTGCTTTATTGAAGCATCAAATACTTTTTTGCACCGTGGATCTTTCATGTACAAAGTTTCTATTTCCTTAGCAGTTTTACTTTCGTTAAATTCTTTTTGAAAAGCTGTTTCAATACTTCTTGAACTTGATGCTAAAGAAACATTTTTTTCATCATCAACAATTTGATAACCAAACTCTCCGGCCATACCTCTCTTACCATTTCTTATTCTCCCTTTGAAAGCAATGGCTCCACCGATACCCGTTCCAATAGAAATTAATGCTATATCTAAATGTGAATTAGATTCATTAATTTCACTCATAAGTGCTGCATTTGCATCATTGAGAACTCTTATTTTCACTTCTTTATTTTCTAATAAATTTTTAAGTTCGGCCACAAAATTAAAGTTTGAATAACCCTTTATTCCCGTAAGTCCTGAAACATATTCATTGTTTATAATTGCACCTGGTGATGATACAGAAATTATATCAGGTTTAATTTTGTTAATAATTTCTGATAATCTAATCATTAAAATCTTTTTTGTTATATCTCTTGTGGTAAAAGTTTTAATTTTGCTATATTCCTTATTTTTCGATTCAAATAAACAATATTGAACTCCTGTTCCACCAATATCAAAAGCTAAAATTTTCATATTACCTTCTTTCTTTTACATATTAATCATAATACCTACTAAATGTTGAGGGAACATTTTTTATGTTAATAAAATTTAGCATTTACTAAATAATTAACTTTAAAACATTTATAAAGTAAAATGTGGGTCATGATAACTACTTTTAGTCCTTCTAATTATTGTGTTATTTTTTTTCAAAATAATAGGAAATCCCCAAAATTTTTTTCATTCAATTTTCTTCGGTGCTATAATTAATATGTATAAATGTGTATAAATATATTTATATATAGTGGATTTCAGTTTTTTTATTTCGCTAAAAATTATAAAATAAATTCACTATTCAAGGAGAGAAAATGAAAAAGAAAAAACTGCATATTATTAGTGTTTCAACATTAGCTGCTATTTCAATTGTAGCCCCAATAGCATTAGTTACCTCTTGTGGAACTAAAGCTAAAGATGGTGATTCTAACGATGGATTAAAAAAAGACAAAAATAAAGTAGAAGAGAAAAAAACTTCCTCTGCAGTTGCAAAAGAAGAAAATGGTGTATTCTCATTGCCAACTATGAGCACCCCTGATAGCGTTGATTATGGGACTAAAAACTATTTTTCTAAAGATGCCACTTTATCAAATAGTTTAAATAAGAATGAATATGAAGGTCGTAAGGCAACTGGTGATGTATATGCACCACATCTGCATCCAAGAGATATTGCTAAATGGGATGCAAAAAATTCTGTCGACGGAGAATACGTACGTAGTAGAATTCCGCTTCAAAAAAGAGTTGTTTCTCCTGAAACAAATGGGATAGCAACTAAAAAAGATGGAAGAGTATATTTTATGGATACAATGAGAACTAATACGTCAAACTCAATTGTTGGAACTAGTGAAAAAAATTCTACAAGACAACAGATTTTGGGAGCTATGCAATACGCAACTGACTGAATATCTTTTGGTGGATCAACGGGTGAGGGTACTATTTATATTCCAAGAGCTCAAGATATTGATCAGTTACATAGATCGGGGGTAAAAGTTCATGGAACTATTTTTATGGCTCCTGCAGCATATGGAGGTTCTCCAAAAGCTTATGCTGAACTATTAAGTGCTGGACCAAAGGCTACTGCAAAAAAATTAGTTGAAATTGCTAATTATTATGGTTTTGATGGTTGAATGTTCAATGATGAGAATAATATAGAACAAAAGGATTTACCTGGATGAAAAGAAATGCTACTAGAACTGCACAAGCTTTCAAAGCCAAAAAATATTGAAATTTCATACTACACTAATCAAAATAGATTATCTGGGCAAGAAATTGCTAAATTAGGCACTGATGCTGTAGATGTATGATTTAATGATTATAATTTTAAAGGCGATAAATGAGGTACATTAACTGGTTCTAAAAAACCTGCAGATTCTTCAAAATATCTAGATTCAGCACATTCGCCACAAGGAGTTCAAGCAACCGATGGTCTTGCGAAAGATATTAGTGGGCAAAAAGGCGGTTCGATTTGATTTTATACTGCCGTTAAAGATGGGCAAGCATTTAATAATGAACAATCTAAAATGACATTTATAAATGGTGCCTCAGTTAAAGATACTAGAGATGCTACAACTGAAGGTTTGGCTCACTGATATAAAGAATATACAACATTAATTGAAAGAAAAGAATTTGCAACTTCATTCAATAGAGGCGAAGGTTCGAACTTTAATGTTAATGGTAAAAGAATTGATTCGAAAAGTATGAAAGATGGTTACTCTAACTTTGCATTTTCAGATCTTCAACCAACATGGAGATATATTCAAGATAAAGTAGTAGGCACTACAATAACAAAAGATTCTTCTTTGATAATTAAGCAAGAGGAAGACAGTCAAGATGCATGGTTTGGTTCTTCCGTATTGAGTTATAAGGGAACTGTTGCCGCTAAGAGTATAAATACAAACAAACTCTACGCATCTAAAATTCCGATTAAAACAAAAGATAAAGTAGAAATTATGTTTAAGGGTAATGTTGCCCCAAAATTTGTTGGATGATCAAACAATGGCGCAACAAAAGAAATTATTGACGGAAAACTTTCGAAAGAAATATTTGCAAATGGATATAAAAAAGCCATTTTTGATTTAGGTGCACTTAATAACAAAGTTATGACGTCGTTTGGTGTTGCGTTTGGAACAGGTGTAGTTAATACTAAAATCGGGCAACTTAGATACATCCCTGCTGGAGCAACAAATTCGACTAAAACAACTGTTGATAAAGTTATTGGTGAAGGACAATGATTCACGCCTAATGGAAAAAATGTAAGAATTAATATTAAAACAAAAGACCCTAATAAACTATATATGATTTACACTGTTAAAGATAAAAAGAAAGAACTTGTTGAAATAACAAATACTCCAGGGTTAGTCATTAAAGGTCTTGGATTTAATCAAGAGTTATTTGATATTGAGATTGTTCCTTATAATAAAGTTCTCAAACCAATGGACCCAATTAAAATTAAATTATCAACTTCAACATTAAAACTTGAGGATGATTCAAAATGAACTCATAGAGTTGTTAAAAAAGTTGGGCAATTTGGTGTAGAAACAATGCATGGAATTGTAACATCAGTTAGAGATGGAGAAGGCGGAGCTTTCTTATTTGATGATCAAGTGAGTGTTATACATTATAAAAAATCAGGTGAGTTAGATAGATCTGGTAATTTTGGCAAAAAAATATTCTTAGGTAAAAATGGTTGAAATGATGGTGATGCTTTAGCTACAACATTTGTTTCAAAAAGCAAAAAACTATTTGTTTCAAGGAAAGCTGAAGTAAGCTCCAGAACTAATGTTAAAAAAGGTAAAAATGAGTTATATGTATATGATAATAATTTAAATCCTATTGATGCATTTAAATTATTGAAAACAGACAATGCTTTATTTGGTAATGATAATGAATATGTTAATAAAATATTTGAATCAAAAGGGTATATTTATTTAATTTCAAATAAAGGAAATATTAAGAGAGTTTCAGATTTAGGTGTTTTAGATACTTCGTATTCTAGTTCTGTTGCAATTCCAACATCAACAGCTGATGTTCAAGTAACTATCTTACAGAATAAAGATGACTCATTCGAACTTATTTCACAAACAAATGATAGAAACTTCTTCGATGTTAGCCACCCATCAACTTTAGCGACAAAAGTATTTTCATTTGGTGCTAACGGAGCAATAACTACTAATGATACCCTGGGGATTGCACTTGGCACTAATGCTACAGCAATACTTAAAACTAAGGATCTTGGAGAAAAAATTGTATTTGTAGATAGAGAAGGTCGTGTATTTGACTATAATAAAATAACTAAAAACATTGCTTTAAGAACTACTTTAACATATGGAACTTTTGCATTTAAAAAACCATTTGACTTTTTCCCTCCTTCGAAAATTGATCTAAAATCAACTAGATTCTCAATTGTATTTTCAAATGACGGTAATACAATTTTTATTAGGGATAATTCTAGAAAAAACCCAATGGGAGCCGGTCCACAACCATGGGCAAAAGGATTTGTGGAAGAATTTTCAAGATTAGTTATTTTCGATATCTCTTCAAATGCTTTAGATCACCTTGGTAGAAGTTATTATATTGATAAATCAACAACAACTACATTAGATGGTGACTATAAAAAATGAGGTGGAAGCATTAGAACAATGATAACACTTGCAGATAATAAAATCCTTTATGGTACAGAAGATTTTGGTAGAATTGGTTTGATTAATTATGCTAAAAATGCTAAAAATAAAAAACTAAAACTACAGGAAGTTGGAGAAGTGATATTTATATTTGAAAAAGGTGGTAAAAAACTTCCTATTAAGAAAGCTATTACATTAACAGGTCAAGATAAAAATATAAAAAACAATCCAACAAAATAGAAAAAATGAATAATGATAAGATATTGCTTTTTATGGCAATGTTTTATTTTTGCAAATTAAAGTATTTTAGCACTAATATCAATAGCTTTTATGCTTTTAAAAAATTATTATTATTTTCAATATAAATATTTTTTTCAAAAAAAGTTTCCAAATGATATAATTTATTTGTATAGATAACTTTAATAATATTATTTATATAATTGATGAAGTTTTCTTCATTAAAGTTTATTCAAGGAGAGAAAAATGAAAAAAAATACTATGAAAATGCGTAAGATAAGCTTATCATTGTTGGCTACCGTAGTAATTGCAGCGCCTGTGGTAGCAGCAACATCATGTGGAGGTTTTTTTGCTGGGAAAACAGACAAAGCTTCTACAATAAGATTTGGGATGAGGGCAGAGGATACTGCTTCGTGAGCACCAATCATAAAAGCTTTTGAAAATAAATATGAGAAAATACATAAAAAAAATTCTAACATACCTGCCTTCAAAATTAAAACTGTTATATTATCTGATCAAAAAGCACAATATTCAATGGGTGATGTTCCTACTGTCACATCAATTGATCCCAATACTGCAGATAGTGCACGTAAGAATTCATGATTTATGGATTTAGATCCGGTTGAATTTTTAGGTAATAAAGCAAACGATAAATATAAATTATTTGATGATCAAAAAGGCATGAACTTCAAAGTAGCGGGTGATAAAACAAGTGATTTTTTTGAAGCTTCATTTCAGCCATATCAAAGAAAAACACTTCTTAATGGACACCCTAGATTAGTTGGTATTCCATATCAATATGGTCCTTCAAATATCTATATGAACAATAAATTTATTGATCATACTAAAAAAATCCATATTTACTTACCTAACAATAATGCAAAGGCAACTGGAGCAATTGACGCTGTTGATACGGGAATTATTGCTACTCAAGCTAATATTAAGAAATTTATACTTGAATCTGGTAGAAAGGATAATCCTTGAGCTGATTTAAATAACCTTCCTTCTGGAGGTAAAGTTCTTATAAAAGATGCTGAAAAATTAAAAACTTGAAGTGGATACGGGGCTGGAAATATGTATCAAAGAATTGCCTCTTTATCTTTATCAACAATAGCTGATAATGCAAATATTGATGTAGGGTGGTCTCATGATGTTGGTTTTGCATTTGAAATTATTTCATCTGCAACAAAAGGTCTAATGCATAATGGTCAAATGGATGATGAAATTCTTAAAAAGATATATGACCGAGCAGGTGCAATTAGTGGTCCAAATGATGCCAAAAGCGAAGCCTTTGCAGGCGGACCTGATATTTCAGATACATTTAGATATTTATTTGATAATTACTATGGATATTACAAACATTCAAAAGGATATGCCGTCGATCCTGCAGCAGCATCTGAAGCAGGTGAAGCTGAACTAATGTGAAAACAAAAAGCAGCATATTTGCTTGGTAAAAAATGATCCGGCCCATTAATTAAATCTAACTGAACTGATGAAGCGACAAACCCAGAAAAAGAATTATTACAACTACCAGTCCCTTATGGTTCGGCTAATATGGACGGTCTTGGGATTGCTTCTGGAACAAATGGTGCTAAATTAATAGCCTCTAAAAAATTCATTAAACTAGCTATGAGTATGCATAAGGACGCAAATGGAAACCCATTTTCATATCTTGTTTCTAGGGATGTTCAAAACAAACCTAATGATCCACTTGCATATAAAGCTGTTCCAACAGCAAGAAGAGCTTCAAAATATATTCAAGATATTGCAAAAAACTCTAAAAAAAGTAATGAATGAAAAGAACAATTTCTTTCTCCATTCGGTATGGGTAAAAATGATAAAAACCTTCCTTCAGATCCATATAATGGTGTAGGTGGATTCTTCGCTGCATCTTCAACAGATGGTTTGTATCAAATTTATAATGATAATATTTCAGGTTCTATTGAATCTTGACAAAAAAGTAACAATGGGTACTTAACAATGGGTAATCTTATAAAACAATTGAAAAAAGGTATTGATCAATCTTGAAGCGAGATAGATAATGCTTAGTGATAGAAAACTTATAAGAAATGCCTTAAAAGAGAGAGTGTTGATTGCCGAAGGAGCAACAAACTCTCAAATAAGAAGAATTAAAAGAAAAGAAGCATTAACTGCATCAGTTTTTGTTGCCACACCAATAGTAATAATTTCTATTTATGTATTCTTGGCATTTATATTGGCTATAATTTTATCATTTTTCTCAGGTAATTTAGATCCATCAATGAAATCAATTCACTATGTTGGTTTTGGCAATTGAACAAAAGTATTTAAAGATCCTATGCTAGGTAAAGCTGTAAAAAACACATTCCTTTTTGCATCGGTAACAACAGCGTTTAATATTGTAGGTGCATTAATAATTACATCTATTTTAAACTTGGGTAAAATTAAAAACAAGAACTTTTTCTTAACTATTTATTTCTTTCCACAAGTAACCTCTTCAATTGCTGCTGCAATTATCTTTACTAAAATTATTGGTAAAGATGGATTGTTTCATTTGGATTTAATTAAAAATCCTAGTGATGCAATGTGAATTATGATCGTTTCAAGTATTTGAGGTGGAATTTCCGGGGGAATGATTACATTTAATACTGCCTTTTCTGGAATTGGTAACTCACAATATGAGGCTGCGAAGGTTGATGGAGCTTCCGCATGACAATCATTTATTTCTATTACCGTTCCTTCACTTGGACCTATTCTTGCTTATACATTAATAACTTCAGTAATTGGAGGCATGGGTGTATTTGATCAAGCTTACGTCATGGCCTTGATAGGTGGCAATGGTAGATCAGTCATGACTTGGTCATTACTTGGATTCGCTAGAATTATTCCGGTTAAAGGTGCGGGTATGATTCCTAATGTAGGTCTTGGAGTTGCGACCTTGACATTCCTTGGAATAACAATATTTGGTTTAACTAAGATAATTAATATATTTAAACCAATAGATAGGAAATAATATGGAAAATAATATATATACAAACATTGAGGGAAAAAGAAAAAATAGAGAATTTGAAAAAAAGCTTAAAAGAACTAATAAGATCAATAAGGTTATTAAATTATTGCTTTATTTTTTCCTTGCTGCTTATGCATTAATCTCATTTTACCCGCTTTTTTGAGCGCTAATTTCCTCATTTGTTGAATCAGATAAACTGAAAGGGATAGGTATTTGACCAATCCCTGCTGGTTCTAAACTAACTACGGAAAATTACAATTCCTTATTTACAAACCCACTTACAAAGCAATATGCAACATCATGACTAATGACATCTGTTATTTATTCATTATCTAATGCTACAATAAATTGTTTCTTTAACTTTTTAGCTGGCTATGCATTAGCTAGAATTTCATTTAAAGGTCGCAAAATTGTTATTTGATACATAATTGTTGCCTTAATGATTCCTGTTCAAGCAACACAAGTTCCACAATTATACATATTGATAAAATTGGGTTTTATTGATCCTTATCAAAGTAACTTTATATGATTTATTGGTATCTTAACAACGGGTATGACATCTGGAGTGTTAATATTTATGGTTAGACAATTTTATGTTAATCAATCAGCATCAATAGAAGAAGCGGGTATGATAGATGGTCTAAGCAGATTTAAGGTATTTTTAAAGGTGTCTATTAGATCTATGTTGCCATTACTTGCAACACAATGAGCAATGATTTTTATTGGATCATGAAATAACTTTATCATGTTTACGTTATGAGCATCAGGTGATCCAACACGTATGACCATAACTGCAGCTTTTAATATTTTAGCAGATAGTAAATATGGTTCTAGTGGTACGGGACGCCTTCTTGCGGCCACTAACTTGTCTATATTGCCTGTTCTTGCAGTTTATGTAATATCTTTAAAATTTCAAAGAAAGGTAATGATTGATGGAGAAAAATAAGGAAAAAAAATATTTTAAGCCATCTTATTCACCAAAAGGTTTCATTATAGAATACCCTAAATTAAAAAAGACTTTTTGAATTCAAATGTTGTTGCGTTTACTTGCATTTATATTAGATTTTTCAATAGTTGTGGGTCTTTGAGCAATAATGTATTATGTTGTTTTTAAGGGTAATGAATATCTTCCATTTATTATTCCGTTGTTGTATGTAGCAATATATATGACAATAGTACCAATGTGTACAAATGGTAGGACAATTGGCTTGGCAATTGCCAAATTAAGAATAGTTCATAAAACTGGTTTCCACACTAGTTATGCAAATTATTATTTTAGAGGGATGCTTGTGGTAATGTATGCTGTACCAATCATCGGCCAATTTTTAATGATTGCTGCTTGTATTTCAGCTTTCTTAACAAGAGGAATAACACCAGTTGGGGGAATATCTCAAACTGTCATTGTTTCTTCAAAAACATACGAAAACTTAAAAAAACTTGAAAGAGAATTCGAGTAATAAAGTGAAAGGTAAATTATGAATTTAGATTTATTTTTAGCACAAAAAAAAGCTAAACTAATGAAAAAAAAGTATTTCAAAAAAGTATTTGATATTCCTAATCCAACAAAAGGAGAAATCGCTGATTATTTTGAAAACAATAAACGAGGTGAAGAAAAAGATAAAATAGTCCAATTGAAAAATATTGGAAAAATATATTCAAATGGATATAAAGCAGTTCATGATTTTAATTTGGAAGTAAAGCCAAAGGAGTTTGTTGCTTTTCTTGGACCTTCAGGTTGTGGTAAAACAACAATTCTTAGAATGATTGCTGGTTTAGAATATATTTCAGAGGGTGAGTTAACATCGAATGAAGTTATCTTAAACTCTGCCAAGCCATCAGATAGAGGTATTGCAATGGTTTTCCAAAATTATGCATTATATCCATATATGAATGTTTATAACAACATTGCTTTTGGCTTAAAATTAAAAACTAATAAAAACCCCTTAACAATGCAATATTCAAGGATACTTAAAGAACTTAAAAATCCTGGTTCAACAGAAATTTCTAATCTAAAACACCTAATTTGAATGTTAAAAAATCCATTGCACTCCGAGCTTATCGGAATTAAAAATGAAATTAAAAAAATGAAGAAAATGCGTGGAAGTTCTGCTATGGTTAAGAAGTTGAATATAGGAAAACAAGAAATCTTAGAAAAAATTGCAGAACTTAAAATAAAAAATCAAAAGGAAATTAAAGAAATAAAGGAAAGAATTGAAGAAATTAAAATCATAGAAGGTTCAATCAACCTTCCATTAACATTGGAAATGAAAGAACTTAAAAATCAAATTAAAAATGATAAAAATATTGCGAAAAATAAACAAAGAATTAGTGAAATACAAAAAGAACTTGCAATATTGAAACAGAAGCACAAGGAAGCTATTAAAGTTTCTTCAGATAAATTAGTTGAGTCAATGGTTATTTGAAAAGCTTCAATTCCTGAAAGAGTTCGTAGAATCACTGAATTAATCGGAATTGATAATTACTTAAATTCCAAGCCTATGGAACTTTCAGGGGGGCAAAGACAAAGAGTTGCTCTTGCTAGATCTATTTCTCGTGATGCCAATATATTTTTATATGATGAACCACTTTCAAACTTAGATGCTAAGTTACGTGTAACAATGCGTGTTGAAGTTAGAAAATTGCACGATATGCTTGGTGCAATATCTATTTATGTTACTCATGATCAAGTTGAAGCTATGTCTATGGCTGACAAGATTGTTGTTATTAATAAAGGATATATCCAACAAGTTGGTTCACCAAAAGAAATGTTTGACCAGCCAGCTAATTTATTTGTGGCTAAATTCATTGGTACACCCTCTATTAATCAACTGAATGGTAAATTAGATTTAGAGGGAGTTTTAAGTATTGGAAAACATATTTTTGATTACGCTTCACCGCAAGAATTGAAAAAAAATATTGAAAAATACCATGGAAAAGATATTTACTTATGCTTCAGACCTCAAGATGTTCAATTGGTTGGATCAACCTCAAAAGCTAAGAATGTTATTAAAGGTGAGGTTATAATTAAAGAGATGCTTGGTTATGAACACTCATTAGTTGTCAAAACTAAAGATCTTGGAGAAGTTAATATTGTTGTTAATAAAAATAACGACATTTCCGTTGGAGAAACTATTTCTTTCAAAATAAATAAAGAAAACATTCATTTATTTGATAAAGAAACAGAAATTTCATTGACATCAGTATTAAATGATGCTACTAAAAAGGCACACAAAATTATGTTTAATTCTAATATTGAAGTTATTAAAAATAAAATAACTATGCAAAAATCAAAAAACAAGAGAACTTTTTCTCAAAAACAATTAGATAAATGTGTTGCAATTGTTTCGAAAGTTAAACGTGAAAAACTTGAAAATGATAAAAAAGAAATGCAAACATTAATTAAAGAACTTAAAGCGGAAATTGAAGAAAAATAATATCAAGAAGGCTAATGCCTTCTATATTTTTTAATCTCAACACTTATACGCTAAAATATTGGTATAATTATTATATGAAATATTTTGAAAGTAAAAATTATAAATTCACAAAACAAGAGATGAAAGTTTTTGAATCAATAAATAAACATCCTAATGATTTTACAAAGATATCAATAGCGGAATTCGCTGAAAAATATAGTTTAAACATCGCAGGAATTTCAAGAACATCTAAAAAAATGGGAGCTAAAAATGTTAGTGAACTTAAGATGATGTTAAAAGAAAAAATGGTTATCGTTTCAACGGATGAAAAGAAATATCAAAATTCTAAAGCTCTTTCTCAAAATAAAATTTATTCTGATTATAGAAATACTATTGAATTTAATGTTAATGAGATAACTTCTAAAAAAATAACTAAAATTGTAAGGGATATCCACAAAGCTAAAAATATTTATATTTACGGGCATGGTAATTCATTTTTTGCAGCAAAAAATTTAGAAATTTATATGTCAAAACGTGGGATTAAATCTATGTTGAATTTTGGTGATTGATTCTCTAATGAAGTTGTTCAATTTATTGAAGAAGGGGATTTGATTATTCAGTTTAGCGAAAGAGGAAACAATAAACTTACGGATGAAATTAGAGGAATTACAAAGACAAATAAAGCAACACCTTGAATGATTACTCACAATATACAGGTAAAGGGAAATGCAAGGAATAGAGTTTTATATTATGATTTTGTTGAAACGTCTTCTGAAAAAAAATCCCTATCTTCTAAAATAGCACAGTTGCTAATATCTGACTGTATTGTAGACAATGTATAATTGTCTTTTTTTTATTTAAATTATTATTGAAAATTATTTTCATTTTATAAATCAAAAACAATATTTTTTCTCATTTTAAAGTGATAATGGTATATAATTTTATTAAGATATAAATATAAAAAAAGTTTTATAAAAGGAGAGATTTTATGGAAAAAAGAAAAATATATTTAGTGCCGCATACTCATTGAGATAGGGAATGAATGTTTTCTGAGCAAACAGGTAATGTTTTACTAAATCAAATGATCAACGAACTAATCCTTATCATTGGAGAACAAAAAGATTTTAAAATGGTTCTAGATGGCCAAGCATCTTTAGTGGACGATTATTTAAAATGAAATAAAGATAAAAAAGAAAAGGTTGTTGAAGTTCTTAAAAAAAGTCAAGTTGCTCTCGGACCGTGATATTCACAACCAGATGTGTTTTCTTCATTGGGAGAAACAACAATTAGAAATATTGAAGTTGGTAAAAAAACGATTTCCGACCTAGGTATTAAGCCAATGAATACAGCATATATGCCGGATACATTTGGATTTAATCAAAACCTACCTCAAATTTTTGTTAAAAATGGCTTAAGAAATTTTGTGCATTGAAGAGGGCTTAATAGAAAACAAATTAAAGATTATCCATTATATAGATGAAGAGGCATAGATGGAACTGAAGTCATGGCGTCTAATTATAAGAAAGGATATTACCATTTAGGTATGTATTATCCATATAGAGGCCTTACAAATGAAAATATAAATGAATTAGCAGATAAATTTATAACTAAAACTAAAGACACAATGAATGAATGATTTGATGCACAAAAAATTGGGAATTCCATCCTATTTCCTCTTGGTGGAGATCAAGCACCTGCCGAACATGAAGCAAAGAGATTCTTTGAATTAATAAATTCAAAACAAAATGATTTTGAATGAGTATTGACATCTGACTTTAATGAATTCTTTGATGAATATAGACAAGATGAAAAAGTTATTATACATAAAGGAGATTTAAAAACTCCTATTGCTGGAAGAATACATAGGACAATATCTTCGGCAAGATATGATATTAAATCATTATTTAGAAGATGTGAAACAAACCTATATTACAAATTAGAACCTTTGGAAATTATGTATAAAAATATTGATGGTTCATATAACTTTGAAGAATATAAATTAAATACAATTATTAAACCTCTTTTAAAGCTTCAAGCACACGATTCTCTTGGAGGTTGTAATACTGATATAACCAATGAAGATATACTGTCTAAATTAAAACAGGTAGATAGAAGGATCACTTCATTAATAGATTTGATAACATATAAACTTATGCAAAATGAAGGTTTGAGAGATACTAGAAATGCAATTAATATAATTAATCAAGCACCATTTGTGAAAAGTCATTCAAAAATTATGGTTATTTACTCAAATCTTGATGCAATTAATGTAGAAAATACTGGTTTATCGATTCATACTATAAGTAGTAAAAACATTGGATTTACCAAAGGAATTTTTGAATTAAAAGTATTGATAACAACAAAGGAAGTGGAAAAATTTTCATATTCAATATCTGAAATCAATAAAATGAATGAATATAAACCTTTAATCATAAAAACAAACTTAATAATGATTCAAGGAGAAAACATTATTATTGGTGATGAAAATAGAAAAGAATTCAAATTAAATTTAACACAAGATTGTGGTGATAATTATGATTATTCTCCAACTAATGAAGAAATTAAATTTAAACAAACACATGAATTAGTTTCTCAAGAATTAATTGGTGAAACAAATGTAGCTGTAATTAATACAAAGATTGTTTCTGAAAAGGATAGCAATGAATTTTTAATGACAATAACAACCTTTAACGGCAAGCATGATATTGAAATTGAGACTGTAAATAAATTAATTGGATATAGAGTTTCAATTTTGTTTAAGGGGCCAAATAAAATTTCAAAATCTCAACATCTTGTAATTTCTAAATTTAATGAATTAGATGAAAGGGATGGATGAAGAGAAGATATGCATGAGTTCCCTGCTATGATAGATCATAATGACGGATTAATTAGAATGGATGGAGAAGGCGCATACAATATTTATACTAGAGGCAATAATGAATTCTTTAAAAGAGAAACCGGTATTGAATTAATTCTTTATAGAACTCAAGAATTTGTTTCAAGAGCTAACTTAAAATGAAGGCCAAATGCAGCTTCAGGGATATCTTATGCAGAGAATTCAGACTCTTCAAAATTATTGAAAAAATTAATTTTTAAAATAAGATTAGATGAAGCTGAGGCAATAGAAGGATTAAATGATTGAAACTTTAGGCCAATTATTCATTTCAAAAACAAAGTTCACCTTACAGCACATGTACATAATAAATTTGAAATTAATGACATAATTTGAAATTCTAAAGAGCAACTATATTTTCCTATAGTTGATAATAAAAAGCTTTATATATCGTCAATAAAACTTTCCAGAAAAGGTGGAGTTGATATGAGATTATCCAACATGCTTGGAGAAGAAGTAACTACAAGAGTATCAAATAATGGCATTGAAAAAGAAGTGGTCTTTAAACCATATGAATATAAAAATATAAAAGCGGTGATATAAAATGAAAAAAACTAAAAGGAATGTACACTTAATTCCCCACACTCATTGAGATAGAGAGTGATATTTTACTTCGGATGATTCAAAAGCTATGGTCTATTGAGATATGAAGTTCATGATTGATCACTTACTTAAAAATAAAGATGCTAAATTTCTTTATGATGGGCAAACTTCCGTTATAGATGATTTTCTTCAATTTTCACCAGATTGAGAAGAAAAGATAAGAAAGGTTATATCAACTAAGCAATTGATGGTTGGTCCTTGATATACGCAAACGGACAATCTACAACCTTCAGGGGAATCGATTTTAAGAAATCTTGAAATTGGTGGGAAAATAGCTAAAGACATGGGACATAGAATGAAGGTTGGTTATTTACCAGATTCATTTGGACACAATCCACAAACACCTCAAATATTGAGACATGTAGGAATCGGAAATTTTACATTTTACAGGGGTCTTGACCCAAAGAGAACTGACAATAAGCTATTCTTTAATTATGAATCTCCTTCAGGCGATAAAGTGTTGGCAGCATGACAAACACACTACACAACATTTGAAAATGTATTAGATTATGACGGATTCAAAAAAAATGCTTTAATTGAACAAAAAATTGGTAATCCTGTAGATGTATCAATAGAGTCATATAAAAAGCGTACGTTTGATTTGCCATTCTGAATACCAATTGGTACTGATCAGAGGCCATACGATCCACAAATAATTGATACGGCCACCAAACTTAATAAAGATAATGGGGAGTTTAATTATAAAATATCTTCTTATGAAGAAATGCTCGAGGAAGCAAAAGAACAAATTGAAAAACAAGGAACACCATTAAAAACACTAAAGGGTGAATTAAGAGATGCCCTTACAGCAAGGGTTCATAGATCGATTATATCTGCTAGAATGGATCTTAAGCAAATGATTCAAAATTTGGAAAATCAATTGGTTAATGAAGTCGAACCACTAGCACTTATGTGTTCTAAATTAGGGATTGATATCCCATACAAAATGATTGAAAAATCATGAAAAGATGTATTCAAATCATCAGCTCACGATTCTTATGGAGGATGCGTTGAGGATGATGTTTATGAAAAAATTATTGCTCGCCTTAAGAGTGCATCAAGGATAGCTACAGCAGTTTCTTCTATGTTGTCCAAAATATATATTTCAAAATTCAAAGAGAAAATTAACAGAAGTTATGAAGATTTATTTCTAATTAACCCTTATCCGGAAAAATTTGTAGGAGAATACGAAATTAAAATTTCTATCCCATCTTCAAAAGATAAGAGAAAATTTGCAATTTATGATGGCGAAGAAAAAATTTCATACATCATTGTTAAAGAAGAGGAAATATCAACATTTGGTAAAGAATCACTAACTCTATTAATAGATGTTAAAGAAATTCCAATTTTTTCACACAAGCAATTAAGAATTGATTTTGAACAAGAGGGAATAGAGAAAGAAATTTATAATTCTGATATATTTGAAAATGATTTATTTAAAATTCAAATTAACAAAGGTAAAGTTGATATCACAAACAAACAAACAAACACTACAAGAAAGAATGCATTTGATTTTGTTGCAGACCCCTCCGCTGGAGATTCATATGATCACTCACCAGTGACATGAAATGATAAATGATATTGATTCCGCAATTTTAAATTTGAAGAAAAAATCACAAATAATAATATTACCGCTCTTAGACTTTCAACTTCAGCGGAACTTCCTGATGGTTTAGAAGAATGAAAACAAAATAAAGTTAATGTTCTACAAAAAGCTGAATTAATGATTATTTTAATTGGTGGGAAAATGTTATTGAGAATTAATATCAAGAATAAATCAAATGATGCAAGAATGAGATTTTTATTTAAATCGGGATCAAAAGTTGAAAAATGAGAACACGATATGCAATATAGTGTTTACGAAAGAAAAATTAAAGACAAATACTTTGATGAATGAGAAAAAGAAGATAAATATGGGTGCAAATGAAAAGAGTTTCCTACAACACTTTCTCCCCACCAATCATTTATTAACGTGAACGACAATAATTACGCAATAACAACATACGGATCCAAAGAACATGAAGTTATTAATAAGGGTGGCGAAGCTTGAATTGCTGTAACTCTTTATAGAGGATTTGAAACATTTGGTAGAAGTAATTTTATTTATAGACCAGGTAGATCTTCAGGTGGTAGAACGAGAACACCGCATGCACAACTGATTGATAAAGAATTAGTTTTCAAATTTGAAATAGTTTTTGGACATAAAAGTAATTATGAGTTATTCAAGAAGGCTGAATCTTTCAATAAAAGACCTTATATATTAGATGGCAATTCAGCTAATGAAAGAGTTGTTTTAAGATGGAATACTAATCATCGTTGATATGATAAACAACATGATAAAAAAAATATAGATATCAAGATTCCAAATATTCCAAAAGGAGTAGTCATTAAAGCTTTATACATTACACCTCAAGGTGAAAATGTCATTAGATTATTGAATACGACAAGTGAGATAATCACTATCGAAAATAACAATTTATATGGTTTTAATATTTATGATTTAAGAAGACAAGGAAAAATTGAGTTGAAACCTTGGAAATTTGTTTCAATCAAAATTTAGGAGAGAAAAATGTTTAATAAAAAAAATGTACATTTAATACCACATACCCACTGAGATAGAGAGTGATATTTCACATCTGATGATTCTCGTTCAATGATCTATTGAGATATGAGATTTTTAATTGAAGATTTAATTAAAAATAAAGATTCAAAATTCCTTTATGACGGACAAACATCTATTATTGATGACTTTCTTCAATATTCGCCCGATTGAAAAGAAAAGTTGCAAAAAGTTATTAAATCAAAACAGTTAATGGTTGGTCCATGATACACTCAAACTGATAATTTGCAACCAATGGGTGAATCTATTTTAAGGAATCTTGAAATTGGTGGGAAACTTGCAGAAGATATGGGGCATAGAATGAAGGTTGGTTATTTACCAGATTCATTTGGCCATAATCCTCAAACGCCCCAAATTATGAGACAAGTTGGGATTGATAATTTTTCATTTTATAGAGGCCTTGATCCTAAGAAAGTTAATAATGAACTTTATTTTGATTATGTAGCTCCATCCGGGGATAAAGTTCTTGGGGTGTGGCAAACACACTATAGCACTGATGGGTTGACTACTTTTGAAGGTTTTATGGAAGGTGGTCGTTATGATAAGAAAAATCATCCCATTGATGTTTCGGTAGAATCATATGAAAAACGTTCAAATGGATTAGCATTTTGATTGCCTATTGGAACGGATATGAAACCTTATAAAAAAGAAATAGTTGAAACTGTTAAAAAATTAAATGAAACAGAAAAAGAAAATTTCAATTATTTGATTTCGTCATATGAAGATGTAATTGAAGAAACTAAAAAAGAAATCAAAGAAAAAAATATTAAATTACCACTTTATAAAGGTGAATTGAGAGAAGCGTTAACAGGACGTGTTCACAGATCAATAATTTCGGCTAGAATGGATCTTAAGCAAGCAATAAATAAATTAGAGGACATACTTGTAAATCAAATAGAGCCACTTGCTTATATATGTGAGAAATTAGAAATTGATGTCCCTTGAAAAATGATTGAAAGATGTTGAAAAGATGTATTTAAATCATCTGCTCATGATTCATATGGAGGATCAATTGAAGATGTTGTTCATGATAAAATTATGTCCAGACTTTCTGACGGTTGAAGGGTAGCTAATGCAGTTGTTGGTATGTTGTGCAAAATTTATGTTTCTAAATTCAAAAAAATTGATAAAGAAAAAGTGGATTTATTTTTAATAAACACGAAACCAAATTCATATGACGGTTTATTTGAATCTGAATTTATGATTGGTAAGAGATTTAATAAAAATGATCAATTTACAATTTATGATGGAGATAAAAAAATACCATATGTAATATTAAAGCAAGACCACTTTGGTACACACGAAAGGGAAATGTTTACCGTAATGATGTATGTTGAAAATATTCCTCCATTTAGTCATAAAAAATTTAAAGTTGTTTTCGAGGAAAAATCAAGAATAAAAAATGATAAAACATTTTGAAAAAATGAAAAATTTCACTTAAGTATTCAAGAAGGCAAACTAACTTTAAAAGATAAAGAGAATGATAAAACAATTTTAAATCCAATTATATTTAGCGCAGACCCCTCAAATGGTGATACATACGATCATTCACCAATAACATTTAACGACCCTGAATATATTTTTGATAAATTTGAGGTTATTTGATCTGAAACTTCTCAAGAAATGCAAAATATTAAATTCAAGACAACTAAGAAAATTCCTAATGGTTTAGATGAATGAAAACAAAACAAAACATCTATTATTCAAGATATTGAGATAATTATAACTTTAATAAAAGATAGGATAATTTTAAAAACATTCATATCCAATAAATCTAAGAATACAAGAATGAGAATGTTATTCAATTCAGGAAAAAATACAAAATCATGAGAACACGATATGCAATTTTCTGTTGTGTCAAGAAAGATAGAAAATGAATACCTTAAAACGTGACAAAAGGAAGATAAATACAATGCTAAGTGAGAAGAATTCCCAACAAATCTGTCTCCACATCAATCATTTATCAAAGTTCCTTCTAATGATTATGCAATAACAACTTTTGGAGCTAAAGAACATGAGGTTATTAATAAAAAAGAGAATGCTTTTATTGCACTTACTCTTTATAGAGCGGTTGATGTTTTTGGTAAAAGTCATATCGCTTATAGACCTGGACGCGGTTCTGGTGCAGAGTGCGAAGCACCAAAAGCACAAGTTATAAATAAGGAATTAGAATTTAGTTGCGAAATATTCAGTAAAAAATTAAAAAATGAGGAATTATTTAATAAGGCAAAAGAATTTAATTCTAAGGCTTCGTTTTTAGATGGTTCTTGAGGTAAAGAAAAAGTGTTATTAAGATGAGAGACTAATCATGAATTTTATAATAATTCAAACAATAAAGAAGTTTCCATTAATTTTGAGATTCCTAATGGAATGATTGTTTCTGCGATATATAAAACTCCTTATGGAGAAAATATAATTAGATTATTTAACTCTACTAATAAAGTTATTGAATGAGATTTAAAAGATAACACATTTGGTTTTGATTTGAAAAATATTAATGAAACTGGAAAAGTCAAAATTAAACCATGAAAATTAATCAATATTAACATCTAAGGAGAACTATGAAAATAATTAGTAAAAACAATATTATCATTGAAAATTCTAAGCCAACACGGGATGAATTATTTGAAAAAGTATCAAAAATTGCAGAGGCAAAAGGTGTGACTTCAAATTGAAAAGGGGTTAAGGAAGCTTTTATTAATCGTGAAGCACAGGGTACAACTGGATTTGAAGAGGGATTTGCAATTCCACACGCTCGCTCAGAATATGTTAATGAACCTCAAATATTTTTTTTCAGAACAAATAAAAAAATTGAAGAATATGATGCTTTGGATGGTGGCGATATAAATAAAGCGATATTTTTATTAATACCTGCCGATGCCGGATCATTGCATATGGACATTCTTTCATCTATTGCAACAAAATTGATAGACTCTGATTTTAAAGAAAAATTAAACAAAGAGTCTTCTGGGGTCATATTCAATATATTGAATGAAGTAATTTTGAATACAATTTCTCCAAAAGAAGAAAATCATGTTAAAAAAGAGCATGATAAATTTTTCGTTGCTATAACAGCATGTCCAGCAGGAATTGCCAAAACCTATATGTCTAAAGAAAGAATAATTCAAGTGGCAGATAAAATGGGTTACTCAGTACATGTTGAAACGCAAGGTGGGGGAATTCAAAAAAATGCGATGAATAGTGAACAAATTAAAAAAGCTGAATTTGTTATTATTGCTTCTGAAATAGAAATTAATCTCGAACGCTTTGTAAATAAGAAAGTTACAATTACCAAAACAAAAGAAGCCATTAATGACACAAAAAAATTAATTGAAAGAGCTTCTAAGCAAAAGGAGCTAACAAAAGAGGAATTAATTAAAATGCAAAGAGGAGATAAAAACCCTTTTTATTTCTTTATGGGTAATATTAAGTCTTCATTGCTTCAAATATTTAATAAGCCTTGAGCATATTTAACAATACTGGCAACATTTTACGCAGTATTAAATATGGTTGGTTATGGAATGTATGGTGCTGATTGATTTACATCAGGGTGGACTAAAAATCAAACTTTATTCACTTTCCAATCAATATCTTTCTTTGGTTTTGAATTATGTATGCCAATATTTGCCGGTATTTTTGCAAGGAAGTTTTATGATAAAACAGAAGTATTTTTGGCAACATTTATATTTACATTTATTTTAAATACGCCTATGATTGGGGCTATGTCAACATTTGGTTTGCACGGTGTATCTAATCAACATTTTGAAATATGATTTACATATGGGGGAACATTTAATCCAGAATTTATGATGGGAACATCACTATTTGGAGGTATATTATTTGCACCTTTCATTGCTTGTATTATGAAGTATGTTGATAACTTTAAAAAGAAATACATGATAAATAAATATGTATCCATTTTATTAAAACATTGAGTTTCTTATATAACATTAGCTTTTATATTTTCTCTTGCATACTTTTCTGCAGCGCCGTTTGCATGATTATTCCAATGAGTTATAAAAGGAATTGTTATTTATCCAAACTCATATTGATGACTAAGATTTATTATTGGTGGTATTATTGGTGTTTTAATTACATGAGATTATGGAGGAACTATCAACAAACTTACAATTTTATTTTTGATTGGTATGATGCAATATGATTGAAGAATGAGAACATTATTTGCAATAGCAATACCAATTGCTTCAATGTCGTGTGGGTTATTCTTTAAAATATTTAGCAAGAACGTTAAAAGTGAAGATATGGAATATGTTACAACTGCTCAAAAATTTGGTAAATCTGGTTTATCTGAGGGTCCAATTCCTTTTGTGAATAAATACAAATGAAAAGCGCATTTTCCGTCATTAGTAACTGCTTTTGTTGCAACTGGATTTGCATTTGTATTAAATATTCAAGTGTTTAAAACTGGTTCTTTAGGCATCTTATCATTTGGTGCTCAAGGTTATGCAGGATTAGATTTAGTTAATGGTGGAATTATTACTAATGATATTGGATTCTTAAATAATTTAATCAATCCAAATAATCAATCTACGATGGTTACAATAGTTTCATCATTTATATATGGTGTTATTGGATACTACTTGTCATTTGCAATTGGTATATTAACATATTTCATTGTTGGTGGAATTACATTTAACTTAGGTAAGAAAATACCTTTCATTAGAAAGAAATAAACAGGAGAAATAGAAATGTCAAATAAAAAAAATGTCCATTTAATACCTCAAACTCACTGAGACAGAGAATGATATTATTCATCTGTAAATTCAAAAGCAATGTGTTATTGAAGTATGAAATATATGATTGCATATTTAGAAAAAAATAATAAGGCGCAATTCTTATTTGATGGTCAAACATCAATTATTGATGATTTTATTGAATTTGCACCTGATTGAGAAGAAAGATTAAGAAAAGTCATCACTTCTAGACAATTAATGGTTGGACCATGATATACACAAACTGATAATTTACAGCCAATGGGTGAATCAATTTTAAGGAACTTAGAAATAGGTGGAAAGATTGCCGAGGATATGGGACATAGAATGAATGTTGGTTACTTACCAGATTCATTTGGGCACAACCCTCAAACTCCTCAAATTATGAGACAAGTAGGAATTGATAATTTCACATTTTATAGAGGTTTGGATCCTAAAAAAGTAAATAATAAACTTTATTTTAATTTTATTGCTCCATCTGGGGATGAAGTTCTTGGGGTATGGCAAACTCACTACTTTACATCAAGTAAATGAAATACCTATGAAGGATTTATGAAAACCGGATATAAAAATAGGGGTACAACAGGGGAAGTCACAGTCGAATCATATGATGAACGTTCATTAGGTGCACCAATTTGAATTACCATGGGTGGTGATATGAGAAGTTTTAAACCTGAAATTAATGATTACATTGAAAAATTCCAAGATGATAAAAAATATAATTTTATAATGTCAAATTATGAAGATGCAATCAAAGAGGCAAAGGAGTACATTAATAATAATAATGTTAAAATAGAAAAATATGAAGGAGAATTAAGAGATTCATTCACTGGGAGAGCTCACAGATCAATAATGTCTGCAAGAATGGATTTAAAGCAAAAATTATATGAATTAGAATCGTCGTTGATTGAAGTTATAGAACCACTGTCAGTAGTTGCAGCTAAAAAAGGAATTGACGTTCCTTGAAAAATGATTGAAAGAGCTTGAAAAGATTTATTCAAAACATCAGCACATGACTCTTATGGTGGTTGTGTTGAAGATTTTGTCTATAAAAAAATGATGCAAAGGCTTGTGGATGCATTGATAATTACAAGAAGTGTAGAAACAATGCTTATGAAACTTATTTCTTATAAGAAAAGAACTTCTTCAAAAAAAGATCAAGCATTTATAATGAATCTCTCTCCAAAACCTTATACAGGACCATATAAAATACAAATGTCTTATGAACCGGAAGAAGAAGGTGAAAAATTTAGTGAATATTCATTTGAATTAGAAGGAAAAAAAGTTGAATATCACTTAAATGATAGAAATAGAAAAGAAAACTACAACAGAACTCTTGATGATGTTATATTGTTTGTAGAGGATATACCACCTTTTGAATTGCAAACTATTGATATTAAATATATTTCTGAAGAAAAAACGATAAATATTCAAAAAAATATTCAAAATATTTTTTGAAAAATAGAAGTTAAAAATCAAAAGATTAATGTTTACGATAAGAGGAAAGATAAAATTTACGATGATGTTTTTAAATTAATTTCCGATGCATCAGCTGGGGATACCTATGACCATTCACCCCTTGATTTTAAAGAAAATGAAATACAATTAAAAAATATTGTCAACACTAAAGTTACTGAGGGTAATAAATTAAAAACAATTGAACTAACTTATGAAACCAAACTTCCCAATGGTTTGAGTGAATGAAAACTCAAAAAGAAAACTCAAACCCAAAAAGTTTTTCTAACAATCACATTATTTAAAGAACAATTAATTTTTAATATTAAAGTAAAAAATAATTGTGATAATTTAAGATTGAGGGCAATGATTAACTTAGGTAAAAAAGTTAAAAAATGAGAGCATGATATGCAATATTTCATAACTGAAAGAAAAGTTGATTTTGATAAAAATATCGATTGAAAGAAAGTTGATAAAAATGGAGATAAGTGGTTGGAATATCCAACAAATTTATCACCTCATCAAAAAATCATTAGTTCAAAAAACGCCGGTGTTGCTTTGATAACAAGCGGTTCAAAAGAACATGAAGTTATTAATTTTAATAGTACATCCCATGTTGCCTTAACTTTATTTAGAGCGTTGGACGTATTTTCAAGAGGAGATATGGCATACAGACCAGGTAGGCCTTCTGGTAGACCTTCGATTGCACCATTAGCGCAACTTAAAGATAGTTTCTTGGAATTTAATATTAAATTCATTACAAACGATATTTCAAATGTTGCACTTTACGAACAAACAAATATGTTTTCGAATAAAGCTTTTTATATAAAAGATTCTTGAGACACGAAGAATCCAATGGAGGTATTTGGATTTGAAGAGGAATTTTATATTGGGGAAAATAAAGAATTTAAATTGCCGTTTTCAATTCCTGAAGGTTTAAGTATGAAGGCACTTTATAAAGATCCTGAAGGTAAATTTAAAGTTAGATTGTTAAATGTAACAAACAAAATCATAAAATTAGATGATAAAAAAATTAGGCCTTGAAAACTTTTAACGGTGGAGATTTAGAGTTTTTACTTCAATAAATTATTCAACGATTTTAAACTTATTTTAAAAATAGTGAAATTTTTTTTCATTTTTGTATTTATTTTTAGTTTTTTTTGTCAAAATACAACTCTATAAATATATAATTTATATATGAATATAAAAGATAAAAAGACAAAAAAAATTAGTTTTCCTAATGGGTTTTTATGAGGCGGAGCAATATCTGCAGAGCAAACTGAAGGTAGAGGAATCACGCCAAAAGCTGAAACAGTTTATGAAAGGTGATTTAAAGAACAACCAAAAGATTTTTTTGGAGAAATTGGCTCTAACATAACTATAGATATAACTAAAAGGTATAAAGAAGACATTGCAATGTGAAAAGAATTAGGGATTAACTCTTTAAGAACATCAATATCATGAGCTAGGATATATCCTAATGGGATGACTAAAGAACCCTCTAAAGAAGGGATAAAATTTTATAGGGATTATTTTCAAGAGATGTTGGATAATGGAATCAAACCAATAGCAACACTATTTCATTTTGATATGCCGATTTATGAACAAGAAAAAGGTGGTTGGGAATCCCGCGAAGTTTGATTTGATTTTTTAGAGTATTCAAAAACAGTTTTAAATGAATTATCTGATATTGTTAAAATTTGAACCACTATGAACGAACCATGAGTCCCTGCAGAAGCTTCTTATTTAAAAGATGTTCAGTATCCTAAGTTAAACAACGATCAAAGTGGAGTTAATGCTGCGTATGGAATTGTAATGTCACACGCTTTAGTGGTTAATTATTTTAATGAAGAATTAAAAGAAAAATTCAAAGATATTAAAATTGGAGGTATATTTAATTCCGCTATTGTTTATCCTAAGGACCCAAATAATATTGAAGATATTAAGGCTGCAAAATACATGGATTTATTTGAATTTAGTGGTTTAACAGATCCTATGGTAATGGGTAAATGACCCGAAGGGATGAAAGAATGATTATTAGAAATGGATTTATTTCCAACAAATTATAGCATTCATGATAAAACTACTCTTGCAAAAGTTCGTTTAGATATTGTGGGATTGAATTATTATTCACCAAGAAGAGCGAAGGCCCCTTCTAAGATGGGAAATAAATCCAAGTTTGATGATTATTTTGAAGATTATAAAATGCCTAATAGAAGAGAAAATAAATTTAGGGGATGAGAGATATATCCTGAAGCAGTTTATGATACATTAAAAGCAATGTTTAATAAATATGGAAGTAGAATTGAATACATGCTTACTGAATTTGGGATGGGAGTCGAAAATGAAGGTATCTTTAGAGATGAGAACGGCATTATTCAAGATGAATATAGAGTCTCTTTTATAAAAGAACACTTAGAGCATCTACATAGAGCTATGGAAGACGGTGTAAATATTATTGGAGCGCATCTTTGGGCAATAATTGATTGCTGATCTTGAGGTAATGCATTTAAAAATAGATATGGTCTTATTGAGGTTGATTTAGAAAATAATCTCACAAGAAGATATAAGAAGTCTGCTTATTTTATGAAAGATTTAATTGAAACAAGAGAAATCAAATTGAATTATAAAAAAATGGAACACTATATGGATTTTGATAAGATTAAATTTAGCAAATCAAGAGGAATGTAGAAGGAGAATATTATGATAAAAGTAATACCAATAAGAGTAGAAAAAATTTGAGGTTATGAGATTTGACTACATTCTACGTATAAAAAAAATCCAACTAAAACTGAAAATGATGTAGAAACAACAAAAGGTCCATTAATAAAAATAATCAAGGCTAATAGACCGCTATCGGTACAAGTTCACCCTGACGATATGCTTGCACAAGAATTAGAAGGACAACCTAATGGTAAGTCCGAGTGTTGATATATATTAGAGGCTAATAAAGATACGGAATTTATTGTTGGTATTAAGACAACTGACGGTAAAAAAATAAGGGAATCTTTAAAAAATGGAACTTTTTTTAGACAATTAGATATTTATATACCAAAAGTTGGTGATTTCATAAATGTGCCTGCAGGTTTAGTTCACGGAATAGGTGGTGGTTCCAAAGTTATGGAGGTTCAACAACCCTCTGACACTACTTATAGATTTTATGATTATGGAAGATTAGAAAATGGGAAGCCAAGGGAACTTCATATTGAAAAATCAATAAAATCAATAAAACAATTAGAGTGGAAACAGGAAAGTTCTACTCAAGATTTTAAAACTCAAAAATGTGAAACATATCAAGTTGAAATTCACAAAACGGATTTTTTTGCTCCTAAAGATTCTATAGTTATAGATCTTGAATTGGAAAATGCCTATATTTCTGAGGGAGAACAAATTAAATTTAAACATTACGCAATTGTTACATACTAGTAATTTAAAAAAGATATTTAACTCTATTTTTAAATGGATATTGTTTTATGGTTGCGAATGATTTTAATTAGAAATTTATATATTGGGCATTTAGAAAATATGATTGTCCTCTATAACTTTATATTACCAAAATATTGTTTTTCTAATTAAAGTGGAGATTTAAATTTTGTATAAAGATTAGGTATTTACTTTGCTTAATATAGAAATAGAAAAATACGTAAATATCCTATTATCATATGTTAATACATGTATTAAAATGAGCGTTTAAGGAACACTGATGTAACTTTAATCACAATGGTTTGAGAAAAAGAGAAAATTTTAATTTCTCATTACTAAAATATCCTCTTGTTTAGAGAGAACATTTTTATGAATATCGGTGTTACTAAATTTGCTTGTTTTGATGTTGTTTTTATTATTATGTATTTAGCGATGTATTCCATAATTTTACAAGTGTCATTGCTAAACATGCATTGCAGTGAGAATTACATTATTTTCTAATTGTTTAGATAAAAAATAGACTCTTTCTTAGAGTCTATTTTAGTTTTTAATAATTATAAGAAACTATAATTTAAAAATTGTTAAATAGTTGGACATCTTTAATATCTTTTATTCCTAAGACATACATTAAGACTCTTGTTTGTCCAATGCCACCACCAATTGTGTAAGGTAATTTACCATCAATTATTGATTGATGGAAGTTTGGTATTTTATTAAATTTCACCTTTCTGTGAGAAAGTTGTTTTTTTATTGAGTCTTCACTTACTCTGATACCCATAGAAGATAATTCTAAGGCCTTTTTAAGCGGTTCAAATCAAACTAATAAATCTCCATTTAGTTCTCAGTCATCATAGTCAGGTGCTCTACCATCGTGTGGTTTTCCATCTTCAAGTTCCCAACCAATACCCATAATAAATACCACTTTGTGTATTTTAGAAATCGTATCTTCTCTTTCTTTTCTTGAAAGTGTTGGATACATTTTTTCAAGTTCTATAGAATCTATAAAGAATATTTTCTCGGGTAATTCAATACTTGAATATTTTGTTGTTGTTGCCTTTAAAGCTTTATAAATTTTAGATACTTCATTTTTCAAGAATTCCTTGTTTCTATCTTGTTTAGAAATAACTTTTTCTCAATCTCATTGCTCTACAAAATAAGAATGTGTTTCATCAAGCTCTTCATCTTTTCTTATAGCCTTCATATGTGTAACCAATCCTTCATATAGTGGAAAATCATATTTTCATAAAGCTGCCCTTTTTCATTTTGCAAGTGAATGCACTACTTCTCATTCAACATCCTGCTTGCATTTAAAACTTACTGCTTTTTCTATTGCGTTTAAAGAATCGTTCAATCTTGATTCTTTAGTTACAAATAATGGTGCTTGTACTTTTATTAAGGAAAGATTATTTTTTAATTCTTCCTCAAATGTCTTTAATACTTGTTCTTGTTTCTTTAATATTTTAATTGTCATATTTCTCTCCTTTTATATTTTATGAATGAAAATAAAACGCCTCAAGAGCGTTTTATTAAAAGTAATTCAACAACGCTCACAACATAATAAAATCTTAATGAGCATTTAACCCATTAATTAATAATTATTATTATTGTTGATGATTTGCATTGTCTTCATATGATAATTATACCAACTTTTTCAACATTTAAAAGTTGAAGAATTTTCTTAAAAATATTTTTAACAATTTTAAAAATATTTTTTTAGGTTGGCAGGCATTTTTTTATTTAGTTGTAGTATTATTTATAATATGAAAAAAATGATAAAAGAAAACAAGATATTTTGAAAAAAATCTTTAAAAATTATAATTCCAGTAGTCTTATCTCAAATGTTAATTATTGCAGTTGGTTTTGTTGATAATTTTATGATTACTGGTTATGATTCTGCACAAAATCATCTAACAGCAGTTGGTGCTGGTGCAGAAATGTGATTTGGATTTTCATCAATATATATTTCAATTGGTATTTTATTTAGTATATTTTATGCTCAATTTAGTTGTGATAAAGATAAATTTACTCAAACATTTAAAATAAATATTCACTTTTCATTTGGAATTATGATTATCACTTCATTAATTATGTTTTTCCTGGCACAACCAATAATTAATCTATTCTTTATGAGTGATGATTCAACAAATTCTCAAATAGCTTTTAAAATAGCGGTGGATTATTTTAAAATATTGGCACTTGGAAATATATTTGTATCTGTTTCATATTTATTGCTAAATCCATTAATAACTTTAGGCAAGACTAAGTACTTATTAATTGTTTCTGCAATATCCTTATTGACAAATACCTTGTTTGATTATATATTTATTTATCCACTTGATTTAGGGGCAACAGGAGCTGCTATTTCAACGTCTGGTTCATTCTTTATACAAATGATTTTATCAATTATTATAGCGATTAAAAATAAATCAATTTATAGTAATTTTGGAAGTATATTCTTACTTGATAAAAAACTTACTAAAATATTTTTAAAAAGATCTTGAATGATTTTATCTTTCTCATTAATGAATGCTTCATTTGTAGCGTTAACAATACTGTGATCAAATATGTTTGGTTCGGAATTAATGAAATCAATGGCGATTGCCTATGCTATTTCATCGGTGATGTTTACAATTTTTCCAGCTATAAATCAATCAGTTAAAATAATTATCGGTTCTGAATTAGGTAAGGGAGAGTTTGCTATTGCAAAACAATATTCAAAGAAATTAGTGTGACCAATTTTTGTGGTTTCTACCATTGTTGTAATATTTGGAATAATTTCTGGAGCAACTCTACCTAAATATCTCATAAATGGACAGCACTATAAAGAAATGGCTCAGTGAATGATATATACATATTCTACTTCGCTATATGCATTTGCTATAAATTCTTATTACTCATGTTTATTAGAAGCTGGAGGTGGACAATTAAGTGTCTCATTCTTAAATTACTTTACACAAATTTGATTGGTTATACCTTTAGCGATTATTTGTGGACCATGAGTTATTGGCCTTGGTTTTAAATGAACATTCTTTATTGCACAAATGTCTATGTTTTCAGTAGCGCTTGCATCATTTTTGGTGTACTTAAGATTTAATTGATTAAATAATTTGAACGAGCATAAAGACTTGGCATAGCTAAGTCTTTTTTTATTTTGTACCTTTAAAGTTAGTTGTGGATAAAATTTATCAATAATGTGTTAATTTGAAGTTTCAAATCATACTTATGAGACTCCTTTATTATCATATGTCATCCTTCTCTTGCTTTATTATATTTTTTAGATTAAAAATTTAAAAATTGATAACAAAGTATTAATTTATAATTAAAGTAATGGAATGCATTTGAGCAATATTGCATAAATCTAGGAGGTGCTAATGAAAAATACCATTAAAATTTTAAGTCACTTTAAAATGCTAACTTTTTCATATATATTTTTATTATTTACAATAGAATTTTTGTGAATAGTTAGTATGTTTTTTACAAATAAGCTATTTGAAGCACTCATTTTCGAAACCAATAATTATATTGAGTATTTAATTATTTATATTTCAATAATTGGGGGAGGACTAATAATATCAATTATAAATAATTATTTTTCTAAAAGCTTTAAATTAAAAGTCAATAATTACATAAGACAAGAGGCCTTGAGTGAAATGTTTAAAAATAATATGAATAAAAATTCAACTGACTTGAACGTTTCAAAAATAATAACTAATGTTAATTTTGTAACGCAAGCTAGAATTTTTAACTTATTTGAAATAATTTCTAATTCTTTTTCTCTTATATTTGCCATAAGTCTTTTAATGTATTATCATTGATCTTATGGGGTGCTTGCTGCTTTCTTTGCGATAACATTATCTTTACTCCCAATTCTCTATAGAAAAAAATATAATAATTATCAATCAAAAATTATCAAAATTGACAATGAGTACAAAGGTGAGATGGGGATACTGATCAATCAAAGAAATCCAATGTACTTAATTAATAAATTAAATATAATAAATAATATAGCTGCAAGATTAACATTAGGTAAAAATAAGAATTCATATAAAATATATAAAAAAATGATTATAACTTTTTCACCAAATATTGTTTTTGGGCTAATTTCTCAGATTTTTGCTCCAATTTTATCTGCTATTCTTGCACACTATGGTATGGTTTCTGTCACATTAGTAGGAATATCTGCATATATATTTGGCACTGCACTATCAACTTTAATTGTTTTACCAGAATTAATTAAAAGTTTTGTATCTTCAAAGTCTATTATGAATGATCTACTCAAAAGTTCGACACGTACAAAAATGGATTTTATAAGTAAAGTTGAAATTAAAGGAATAAATCCAATTATCAATAAAACAAAAATATTTTCTTCTCCAATTTCTTTCAATATAAATAATAATTCAAAATTAAACATCGTTGGAAGAAATGGATCAGGAAAATCATCTTTATTAAACATATTAAAAGGTCAACTCTTAACATTTGAGGGGAAATTTGTTGTTAATGATATTCTAAATCCTTCATTATTAGGACAGGAAGGTGTTGTTTTCTTGGGGGAAAAACCATATATATTCAACGGGACCGTAAAAGAAAATATAAGTTTATTTAATGAATCAATAAATGATGCTGAAATTATTAAAGCTCTCGAAGAAGTAAATTTAAAACTAAAATTAAATGAAAAAATATCTAATGATGCCATATCTGATGGGCAGAAACAAAAAATTTCTATAGCTAGAGCGTTTATTTATAACTCAAATATTTTATTTTTAGATGAAACATTAAATAATATTGATATGAAGAGTAAGAATATAATCGAAAAGAAATTACTGGCAAAAAAAATGGGTGTGATTATAATTTCTCACAAGGAGGTTTCAAATGAATTTAAGAAAATTAAAATTAATTAGTCCTGCTGTTTTCATATTTATATGTTGTGAATTTTTATATAATATAATGCTCACATCTATCCCCTTTTTAACAAATTTATTAATTAAATCTTTAATAGACAACAAAATAAATTATATGATTTTCCTTTTGGCTGTACAATGTGCATTAGTTATAATTTCCGCGATGTTATATTTAATAATAGACATTCTTAGTGAAAAAGTTAGATATGAAATAGAATATAAATTCAAGAAAGCTTTCTTGAATAATAAAAAAAATGATTCAATAGATAAATTTTCCAATTCTGTTTTTAAAAATGATTACTTATATAATTCTGAAAAATTAGTTTCAAATTACTATTTTAAGAAAATAGATATTTTTATATATACATTCGCAATTATTCTATCATTCGTTTTTACTTCGTTAATTTCTTGAGAAATTGCAATTTTGGCTTTTTTCATGAATATGATTATTATTTTAACAATATTTATCCTAAAAAATAAAAATGCACAAATTCAAAAAGATTATGCTGAAAATAGAAGTAAATTCATAAAAGAATCATCTAAAATATTTGATGGTTCATCTGATTTGCAAGCCTTTAATAGGACTGAAGTTATGGATTCATTTCTAAACGAAATAAATAATCTTTATTATAAAAATAATCTAAAAGTGAATAGAAGAGATATTCTTTATTCTTCCATAATAAGGATTACTTCAATAGTTGTTACAGCAACCATTTCAATTGTAACTATTTTAATGTCTAGAGAAGGGATAATAAGTTTATATGTTATTATTTCTCTTATAGCAGCTAATACAACTATGAATGCTTATATGAATAACGTATTTAGTGATTTTGGGAAACTTAAATCAATGAACAAATTAATGGAGGATATGAATATATTACACAAACCAGAAATTACACTAAAAAAAGAAATATTTCCAATTTCCACAAAATCCTTATATTTTAAAACGAGAAACAAAACTTTGAGCTACCCGGATATTTGTATTAGGAAAAATAATAAATATATTTTAAGCGGAAGAAATGGCGTCGGTAAATCTATTCTACTACGAGGTTTTCAGGGAACTCATATTTTTGGTGAAGGTGAAATAAAATATAACAAATATAATAGAAAAGATTTAAATGTCCCAACAATATCTTCTAAAATTATCAGTTTAAGGCATGAACCCTTAATATTTAAAGGAAGCATTTTAGAAAATCTTTTTATTTCTAAAGAGGACTGGGATAACATAAATAAAGAATTTCATTTTATTACAAAAAACTTTAATGACTATAATTCAGAAGCCACCTTATTATCTCTTGGTGAAAAACAAATGATTGCAATATTGAGGTCATTGATATCTAATAAAGAATTAATTATTATTGATGAAGGATTAGATGCCGTTTCAAAAGATAATAAAGATAAAATTGAAAATTATCTTGATCATGTAAATAAGACAATTATTTATGTGTCTCATACAGACATTACAAATCTCAATTGAAAAGAAATTACGATATACTAACCCACCAATTTTGCACTCTATAATTAAGAAACCAGATTTTATTTTAGTAAATTAAAGCAATTTGTTTACAAATTCATCATAATAAGACAATCATGATTGCAATAGAATTAACTAAAGAATAATAAAATTATAAAAGTTTTAGGAGTTATGTGCTAATATTCCAGGTTGATTATTCGGCACTGTTAATATGAAGATAATTTAAAGTTTTTCACTAATATTTATTAGTTATATTTAGAGACTTATAATTTTGAAATGTTTTAGTTTAAATAAATTTTCAAGAAAACAAAAACATTGTTTTTTAATAGTTTTTAAAGGAATTGTGTTTTTTCTTTGGAGAATTTTATTATATTTTATATGACCAATTTTATATTCATCGACTATTGTTATGATATTTGAGTATTTTATATAATTGATATTATAAAGAGATTGACAATTAAGTGTTTAATTGTTGAATTACTTTGTGCAAATATCTATATTCTCAGCAATGCTTACATCATTTTTGGTGTACTTAAGATTTAATCAATTAAATAATTTGAACGAGCATAAAGACTTGGCATAGCTAAGTCTTTTTTATATAAAATGCAAGATAAAAAATCAAGAAAACCTTGATTTTTTTATTATTTTGTACCCTTGAAGTTAGTTGTGGGTAAGATTTTATCAAGTGTATGGGGATTTGAAGTTTTAAATCCAGCTTGAGTAATTCTAACAAATTGTCCATTTTCATGTGCTTGTTGAATTGTTGAAGCTCCTATGTATCCCATACCATTTCTAAGACCACCAACAATTTGTTGGATAACATCTTCTGTTAAACCCTTGTATTTAATAAATCCTTCTATACCTTCCGGTACTAATTTAATATCAGCAACTGAAGATTGGTTGTATCTATCTTTTGAACCTTTTTTCATAGCCTTTAAAGAACCCATCCCTCTATATGACTTGTATTTTTCACCATCATGTTCAATGATTTTTCCTGGTGTTTCTTTTGTTCCGGCAAGCATTGAACCAAGCATAACCATATCGGCCCCTGCAACAATTGCTTTTGTAATATCACCTGTTTGTTTCATACCACCATCAGCAATTACTAAGGCTCCCTTTAGTTTTGCAACAGATGAAACATTCTTAAGTGAAGAAATTTGACCAGCACCAACACCCGTAACAACACGTGTTGTACAAATAGCACCCGGACCAACTCCAACCTTAACTGCATCAGCTCCTTTATCAATTAAAAAGGCGGCTGCTTCTTTTGTAACTATATTCCCTGCTATTAAAAACACTTCTGGATATCTTATCTTAATTTTTTCAACTACATCACCAACACCTTTTGAGTGGCCATGAGCAGAATCAACAATTAACACATTTGCCCCTGCCTCTACAACTCTTTTAATATGTTCATCAGTTGAACCAACTCCAACAGAAGTTGCGATTGGTTTTGAATCTCCAAACTCTTTATGTAATTTTTCAATCGATTTTATTATTAAATCAAGTGACATATTTTTATGTAAAACACCAATGCCACCTAATTCGATCATTTTTTTAGCCATATCATATTCAGTTACAGTATCCATTGCAGCACTCATAACAGGGATACCCAATTCGATCTTATCATTCAATCTAATAGCTGTGCAAACATCACTAGGTAGGATATCTGAATAAGCTGGTTTAATTAGAACATCATCAAAAGTAAATGATGTTTCCATATCCGCAAATTTTTTGAACATTCTTATCTCCTTTTAAACTTTTTAAATGTTAACAAATTATATAGCATCCAACATTTTGAAAATAAATAATTTTTCTACATTTTTTTGAATATATAAAATGTCCCTATTTTAAGGCGCATAGAGGCATTAAAGTTATTTTAAAATATCTCAATTTTATATTTTTAGTTTATAATAATTTTGTTATGAAAAAACTTTTTAGTACATTGAATAATAATAATTGTTAGGCGTAGAAGCAAACTCTACGTTAATTTTATTATTGAATGTGGAGTCGTTAATTAATGAAACACATTCAAGTGAATGTGTTTTTTCATAATAATTTATAAATTAAAAAGGAGATTAGCAAGGGCTAATATATAATTACAATATGACAATAAAAGAAATATTAAAAGATGTTGAAAAACTACATGATTCAACAATAAAAATTAAGGGTTGAACCCTATCAAATAGAGGAAATAAAAAAATTAAATTTATAACTATTAACGATGGTTCTACATTTGCAAACCTGCAAATTGTAGCAAAAGAAGGTTCTAAGATTGATTTAGAAATAGTCGATCAAGTAAGAATGGGTGCATCAGTACTAGTAAAAGGGAAAATACTTCATACGCCAAACGGTAAACAAATCGCTGAAATGGTTGCAGAGGAATTTGAAATTCTTAAAAATACAGATGAAGATTTTCCATTACAAAAAAATGGAATGTCAAAAGAGGTTCTTAGAGAAATACCTCACTTAAGACACAGAACAAACTTATTCCGTGCAGTTATGAGAATTAGATCAACACTTTCACAAGAGTTGCACGCACACTTTGCAAGTAAAGGTTACTTACTTGCAGTATCTCCAATTATTACAGGTAATGATGGAGAAGGTGCTGGTGAAGCTTTTGTAACAGATGATGAATCAAAAGATTTATTCTTTGGTAAGAAAGCTACTTTAGGTGTTACTGGACAATTGCATGCTGAAGCATATGCAAATGGTTTTGGTGGAGTTTATACATTTGCTCCAACATTTAGAGCTGAGAATTCTAATACACAAAGACATGCTGCAGAATTCTGAATGATTGAACCTGAAGTTGCATTCGCTGATTTACAAGATATTTTAGGAATTGCTGATGATTTATTAAAAACAATCATTACAAAAACAATAGAAAAACATCCTGAAGAATTTGCATTTTTAGAAAAATTTGTTGCTCCAGGCCTTATGGAAAAACTTTCACTATTCTTAGAACAAAATCTTAAAGTTATGGATTACTCAGATGCTATTATCGAACTTAAAAAAGTTGCTGATAGATTTGAAGAAAAAAACATTGAGTTTGGTATTGACCTTGCAACTGAACACGAGAAATATCTTGCAGAAGAATTGCATAACGCACCAGTAGCTGTTATTAATTATCCAAAAGATATTAAGGCATTCTACATGCATCAAAATGATGATGGTAAAACTGTTGCTGCTTTTGACCTTCTTGTGCCAGGAGTTGGTGAACTAATTGGTGGTTCTCAAAGAGAATGTGATTACGATAAGTTAGTTACACGTATTAATGAAATGGGAATTGATCAAGAAGATTTACAATGATATTTAGACCTTAGAAGATTTGGTCAATCAATGTCTTCAGGATTTGGTCTTGGATTTGAAAGGCTTGTTATGTATGTAACTGGTGTTGAAAACATTAGAGATGCAATTCCTTTCCCAAGAACACCCGGAAAATTAATGATGTAATTCATTATTTTCAACAACTTTAAAATGACCTTTAAAAGTCATTTTTTTGTGTCTTTTTTTTAGTGTTTTTTGTAAAAAAATAATTTTTTTTAAAACTTATAAAAACCAAAATTAAAATTGAATAGCAACAAATTTATTATTTAATCCAATGATTTTCAATAAAAAAGCCTATTTTTAAAAGTACCCTTAAAAGTTCATTTATTTTAATGATATAATTTAATATAAAAATAGGGGGCAAAATGAAAATATCAATAATAACAAATATTTATAGATACGCAGAGGAAATTGATGCATTTTTTGAAAGATTTTATACTCAAAACAATCAAAATTTTGAATTAGTTGTTACAGTAGAAACTAATACATCAGGTCAATTAGAAAAGATTCAAAAATGAGCTGAAAAATTTGAAAATAAAATGAAAATTATATACAATACAAAACGCCAAGGAAGAAGTAAATCGCAAAGGGATGCTATTAAAGTTGCTACTGGAGAGTACGCATTATTTATTTGTACGTCAGATGAGATTAAAAGAACAGATGGTATTGATGAGATTATTAAAGCACTAGATAAAACTAATAAACCAGATATTTTAGAATTTGCAGCTTCATTTAGAGGTGTGAAAAGATGAAACACAAATCTAAGTATTAAAGCATTGACGGCCACAGAGATTGAAAAGAGACCAGCATTTATTGCTAAAACGCTTCCAACTCTTGCTAATAAAGTTGTAAGAACAGATTTAATGCTTGCAGCAACATCTAGATGTAATCAAAACGAAATAAATTCTAAGTTTGCAATTGAGTGAATGTATATGTTTTTGATTTATGAAGCTAAGACGTTTGCTACTGTTAACAAAAGAATTGTAAAAACTTTCTTTAGGAGAAATTCCGTTTCATTTAATCCAATTAGAATTTCTAATCAACTTTTGAGAATAATTTCTCAATTTGAAAATAATGACAATAAATATATACAAGAGTTAACATATGCATCATTATATTCAAATGCAATTTTCCTACCTATTTTTACATTAGCTTATAAAAATAAAGTTATGTTTGATAAGTTATATGACCAACTAACGAAGATTTTTGATAAAGATTTAAAAAATGCGTTATCTGTTAATAAATATTTATTAAAAAATAATAGGGAAGCTATTTGACTTTCTGCAAGAAGAACAAAAACAGAAATTAAAAAAACAGTTAAAGATTTTGAATAAAAAACAAGGGGGTAAAATGGAAGTTGCAAAACCAGCAGGACTTTTTAAAAGATTAGTTGCTAGAGGAATTGATTTTACATTTATAGCAATTATTTCTGTTGGTATTATTTTCATTTTTACTAAACCTCAAAAATTTGGACATTCTACATTTCCAGAACCGTGAAATTTCTATGTTTGATCTTTAATAACCACGCTTTCAATATTTTTATTTATGATAGCAATTCCATTAGCAACTAAGGGTTGAAGTATTGGGATGAAGATTATGAAGATTAAAATCACTGCTGTAGATGATACAAATATATATAAAGTTATTTTAAAAAGAGAGATATTTTTTGCTTTTGCTTGAATATTTGTATCCTTGTTAGTGCTAATTGTTATTAACCATACATTAATTAATGCTTCAGCAGAAATAAAAGGATATAAAAATCCAACTCAAAAAATGACTCAATGAGAAAAAACTAGAATTACATTTACCGGTTCAATTTCTGGTCTTGTTTGGTTTGCACAAATGTGATTAGCCATCACAGTTATACCAAATCCAGAAAAAAGAGGATGAAACGATAAATTTGCACATTGCCAAATGATAAACACAAATAAAAAAATCAATAAACAAATTGAAGAACAAAACACAATCATATCGCCTACTGAAATAGAAAATAAAATAGTCGAATGAATTGACACTAAGGAGAAATATGAGTAAAATTATCGAAGGTTTAAACGATGGGCAAAAGAAAGCGGTTCAACACACAAAAGGCCCTTTAAGATTGTTGGCTGGAGCAGGTTCTGGTAAAACTAGAGTTCTTACTCACAAAATTGCATATTTAGTAGAAGAAAAAGGGATAAGACCTGAAAAAATTCTTGCTGTAACATTTACTAATAAAGCTGCAGGAGAAATGAAAGAACGTGTTGCTGCGATTATTGGGGAAGATAAAGCAAAAAAATCTTTACTTTCTACTTATCACTCAATGTGTGTAAGGATATTGCGTCAAGATATTCAAGTTTTAGGTTATCCAAGGAATTTTAATATCATTGACACGATTGACCAAAGACAAGTTCTAAAACCGATTTATAAAAAATATAATATCTCTTCTAAAACTATGCCTTATAGTCATATGCTTGATTATATTTCAAAAGCTAAGTCAGCGTTAGAAGAACCGGAAGAGTTAATTTCATTAGCAGAAACAGAAGGTGATAAATACAAAGCCCTAATTTATAAGGGTTATAGAGACCAAACTATTAAAAGCAAATCTCTTGATTTTGATGATTTATTAATTTTTGTTTACAAACTATTCAAGGACCATGAATCAGTTGCTAATAAGTGAAAAGATAAATTTGATTATGTATTAGTTGATGAGTTCCAAGATACTTCATGAATTCAATATGAAATAGTTAAGACTTTGGCACACCATAATAACATAACAATTGTTGGTGATCCAGATCAAACAATTTACACATGAAGAGGGGCAAAAGTTGAACTTATAATTAATTTTGATAAAGACTTTAAAGAGTCTACAACAATTAAATTGGAAGAAAATTATCGTTCTACTCAGGAAATCCTTAAGGCTGCTAATTCATTAATTGAACACAATAAAAAAAGATTGCCTAAGAAATTAATTTCCAATAGTGGTGAGGGAGAAAAAATAACTTTCCATCATGCATATTCACCAGAAGCAGAGGCTAAATGAGTTGTTCAAAAAATAGATGAATTAAGACGTCAAAAAATTCAATTAAAAGATATGACTATTTTCTATAGATCTAATTACTTATCAAGAACTATGGAGCAAGCACTTATTAATGGCAATATTCCTTATAAAATATTTGGAGACGTTAAATTCTTTGAAAGAAAAGAAATTAAAGATGCTCTTGCTTACTTAAAAGTTATTGCACATGCTGATGAAGTTGGATTACAAAGAATAATAAATGTTCCAGCCAGAAAAATAGGTTCAACAACTATTGAAAAATTAGCAAATTTCTCAGAGGAGAAAAAGCTTCCATTATACGAAACAATTACTAAATTTTATGGTGTTTTACCCGTTTCAACTTCACAAAGAAATTCATTAGGGACATCATTTAACTTATTCGGTAAATATAGAGCTGCGCTTAAAACAAACTCAATTAAACTTGTGTTAGAAAAATTCTTAATTGAAATTGGTTATATGACAACATTAAATCAATTTAAGGAAACAGAAAAAGTGGCTAATGTTAAAGAATTGATTGATACAATTGGTAAATGAGAAGAGGAAAATCCTAATAAAACAATTGATGACTATTTAGAACAAATAGCATTAATGTCAGCACAAGATGAATTGGGTGCTGGTTCTTCATATATAAATCTTATGACTATACATACTTCAAAAGGACTTGAATTTGATAATGTATTTATAATTGGTATGTCAGAACAAGTATTCCCTTCTTCAAAAGCAATTGATGCTGGATTAGATTCAATTGAAGAAGAGAGAAGACTTGCTTATGTTGCAGTAACACGTGCAAGACAAAGATTATTTATATCAGATTCAAAAGGTTATTCAATCGATCATAGATTCATGAAAGTCCCATCTAGATTTATTTCTGAAATGGGAATCAGAATAAAAGATTTTACAAGAGAAATATTTATACCTAAAACTATGGATTTACATTATTCAAAGGTAGAAGATGTAGAATTTAAAATAGGTTCAAAAGTTAAACATAAAGTATTTGGAATTGGTGAAATAAAAGAACTTGATGGAGAAATGGCTGTAATTATGTTTGAAGATCCATATGGTGAAAAAACATTAATGAAAAATCATAAATCACTATCTTCAGTTGAAGAAATTAAAGTAGAAACAGAGGAATAAAATGGTAATCGCTATTATAACAATATCAATAATATTAATTTTAGGAATGGTTGTAGCTATTCTCTATTTATTATTTAATAAAGATTTAATTGCTAATGATAGTGGAAAGATTATGTTTGAAATCGATTATAAAAATAGGAAGATTAGAAACATGAATCACCCATCTTTAATTGAGAATAGATTACCACATTCTCAAAGAATTAATAAATTTTACAATAATAAGTGGATGAAATTAGATGAGTTTACAAGTATATTTGATGAATATACAAATAAAAAAATTAGGAATTCACTTCACGAATTAGAAAATGGTATTGCTGAAAAGAAAACATTCCCAGTGTTTATTATTAAAAACAACCCCATTAAAAAAATGAGTTCAAAAGAAAAAAATAAAAAAGACTTTCTAATGCACGCTACATTATTTAAATGTAAGGATAAAAAAAACGATGGAATTTTTGAAAGTGGATATATAGCTGGAGAAATTAAATTTGCGCTCCCAATGCATGAAGATAAAAAAATATTTCCTAGTAGAATTTCTCCAAATAAATTATTTCAATTTGAAGAAAAATTTATTGGGTTATGAGTATTTAATTTAAGAGAATTAAAAAGTTATCAGAAAGATTTATTTTTCCAAGCAATTCATGATAATCTTGGTATTAAAAATCTTAAGTATTTTTTATATGAAAATAAGTTAGCTGTTGTTATACCTACTTCAAGCATTATTTTAACCGATAGAAAGTTATCAAGAAAAGAATCTAAGTTGGAAAAAATTCTTTATGCCAAGGGATTTAAGCAATATTATGATTTAAATGGTTTATTACTAACAAGACGTATTTCTTCCCCCAAAAAAAATGCTGAGACAATTATCAAATTGGATTATCTACTTTGAAAATCAGATAAAATGAATGCAAAATCTAGATATTTAGATGAGGATATTCAGGAATTCCAAAAATATAAAGAGGCATATGTTACCGTTAGCCAGGCTATTAAAGCTCAATCAATGATAAGTAGATCAACAAGAGTTAAAAAATATAGTGAAGTTGATAGCCCTAGAAATAAACGTGGCTTAATTAATTACCTATATCCTGATATAGAAAATATCGAACCAAGATACTTTGCAATGGTATTATCTAATCCTAATATGAGGCGTAAAATGATGGATGCCCATGCTCAAAAAGTTATGGAATCACCAGAGACACAACCTTCTATTTTAGATGTTAACGCTGAATGATTAATTAAAAGATCTGCATCAATAACAAATAAGAAAATTATTTATATGGTTGAATATACTTCTGAAACACAACACAAATTATTATTTGCAACAATTAAGAAACTTCAAGAAAGAAAAATTATGTGTGGAATAAGAATTCAAAATGCAGATATTAAACACTTAACAACAATTATTAGGATAGAACCTAAGTTTATGATTATTGATAGAGAAGTATCTAAAACAGCTCATAATCCGGCTACTTATGTTAAGTTAGCTTCAATTGCTGAAGCTGCTAAAAATACATATATTATTTATGAACTACCATCAAGAAAAATTGATGCAAAACAAAGAAAAGTTATAAGTTTAAAATTCTACTATGATTACAAATAAAAAATAGTCTAAGGACTCTTTTTTTTATTTAAAAGTGGCTTTTTTATTGAAACTTTTTGCGAAAAAGTAATCTTTTTGTAAAAATTAGTGTTTTTTTAAAGTTGTTGTTATATAATAATGAGACAATGAAAAAATTAGATAAAATAACACCACAAGAACAAGAATTCTCAAGATGATATACAGACGTTGTTAAACAAGGGCAACTTATGGAATATGGTCCAGTTAAAGGAACAATTATATTCAAACCAAATGCTTATGGTATTTGAGAAAACATCCAAACAGAATTCAACAAAATTATAAAATCAAAGGGAGTTCAAAATGTATATTTACCAGTTTTGATACCTCTTTCATATATCGAAAAGGAGAAAGATCACGTAAAAGGATTTGCGCCTGAATTAGCAACAATTACAAAAGTTGGAGAAAAGGAACTGAATGAATATGCTGTAATGAGACCTACATCAGAAGTTTTATTTGGAGAGCTATTTTCAAAAGAAATTAACTCTTATAATGACTTACCAATTATGTATAACCAATGAGCGAATGTTTTAAGATGAGAAAAGACTACAAACCCATTTTTAAGAACATCAGAATTTTTATGACAAGAAGGTCACACTGCACACTCGAACGCTCTTGAAGCTAGAAAACTTTCAAGAACAATGATTAAAGAATATGCAAAATTCTTAGAAAAATTCTTGGCAATTCCTACAATCGTTGGGAAAAAGACACCAAAAGAAAAATTTGCCGGGGCAGTTACTACATATACAATTGAAGCAATGATGAAAGATGGTAAAGCACTTCAATCAGGAACTTCACATTATCTTGGACAAAACTTTGCAAAAGCATTTAATGTTTCTTTCCAAAATAAAGATAATAAGCAAGAACTTGCATATCAAACATCATGAGGAGTTTCAACAAGACTAATTGGAGCAATAATCATGACACACGGTGATGATAGAGGAATTATTATGCCTCCTAAAATAGCACCTACACAAATCGATGTTTTAGAAATTTTTGGTAATAAACATGAAAATGTTCATGCAACTGCACAAGATTTAATTAAGCAACTTGGCCGTAAGTGAAGAGTTAGACTAGACGCTTCAGATAAAGGACCGGGTTTCAAAGCAGGGCAATCAGAAATTCAAGGTACACCATTAAGAATCGAAGTTGGACCAAGAGATTTAGAACAAGGTTTAGTTACATTAGTAAGAAGAGATACACTTGAAAAAATCCAAGTTCCAGTTAATGACGTTAAAAATAGAATTAAGAAATTATTGGAAGATATCCATAATAATTTACTATCAAGCGCAAAACAAAGACTTGAAGAAAAAACAGTATATACTGAATCATATGAAGAATTTAAAGAAATATTCAAAGATGATAAAAACCTTAAGTTTGTAATTGTACCTTTTGCAGGTGATGAAGAAGATGAAAATAAGATTAAGAAAGAAACATTTGCATCTACAAGATGCTTACCATTTAAATTTGATAAGCCAGGCATAAGAAGATGTATAATTACTGGGAAAGAAACAAAGCGTTTTGTAATTTTCGCGAAGGCTTATTAAACTTTCATTAATGTAAGGAGAAAAAATGACAACATTTATTAAACCAGAAGAAATAGAAGCAAAAATTAAAGAAAATGACTTTGTAGTAATCGCTGTGGCCGCATCATGATGTGGACCATGTCAAATGATGACTTCAACAGTTTGAAATCAAATTAATGAAGAAAAAAACGACATTTCAATTTACAAAATTGATGCTGATGAACATAGAGATTGGGCAACTTCAAACAATGTTTCAGGATTACCAACAATGTTTATTTACAGAAAAGGAATAAAAGCTTCTGAAATCTCTGGTTACGTACCAAGAGAACAATTTGAAGAAAATGTAAGAGGGTAAACCTATATTAGGATAAAAATTTAAGACACAACTCGGAAAGGGTGGTGTCTTTTATGAAACATTATAAATTTAAAGATAAATTGTGGGCATTAAAACAATTG
>NZ_PSZO01000040.1 GCF_004335975.1 Mycoplasma marinum | reverse complement strand
AAATAAATATCACGATAAAAGATGCTCTTATGCCGGTTTACGCACTTCAAAATGTTGACATTTTATACCCAAAAAAAATAATGCAAACATTGATTGGAATGAGTGAAAAAGATTTGCAAAATATTTGAAACAAAAATGCAAGCGAACTTTATGAAATTTTGAACAAATTTTTAAATGAAGATAATGAAATAAATAGAGGGAAAATAAAAAAACAAATTAAGGATAAAATTAAAAATCACCAAATTAAATGCTTTAAAAAGGTGGGTAATGAAATGAACGGAAATAAAAAGATTTCTGATAGAGTTTATTTTTATAGGGATGTATATCAAAATTGAGCAATTAGTAAATTAATTTTAGAAAATAAAAAAATGTTATGATCTGCAACAGAAGAAAAGAGAAAAGATAAGGATTATGTTTTAAAAAGTGGAGCTAATAATAGCCTTACCAAGAGTTATGGATATTTACTTTCAACTAATGAGATAAATAACTATTTAAATTTAAAACAACACGAAATAATTGATGACACAAAACCATATATTTATTGAAATTGACAGTGGTCTTACAATAAATATATTGGTCATGCAAGTCGGAAAATAGGTGAGGAAAATTTAATAAAAATAGATTTAACATCAGCCTTTGATAATATGACGGGTGATATTTATGAAAATAAGTTGATGGAATTACTAAATTTCATCAATAAAATAGATAGCCCCCAAGAAACTAATCAATACAATTTACAAAAAGAAACTCCGCCTGAAGGATTCCAATTCGAAAATAAAAAAAGATATGAAGGTATAAAATATGGTTTTATTTTAGAATCATATTTATTAGCCAATATAAACTTTATTGATTACAAAGAAGAACTTTTTAAAGCAATTATCCAACACTTTGAAAGTGTTGGATATGAAGATATGACTGTAATATCCTATGTTGACGATACATACATATCTTTTAAAAACAACGATGTAACTCTTGAAAGATGAGAGAAATTCCAAGAAAAATGAAATAAAGATCAAGAAAATAAAGGAAAAAAAGAATCGAAATTTATAATAAACGAAAGCAAGACAATTTTTTATGAAAAAGGTGACGTTTCATCCTTAGTTAAAGACTCAACATGATCTGCAGGTCAAACAATTGGCGGGGAAGGTCTTTATAAAGGTGCTGATTTAAACTCTATAGACGGTATTGATGAAATTATTAATTCAAGAGAATTGAATAAAAATAGAATTAATCATCTTAAAAAAGAGTTTGAAAATACATATTTCATTACTAAAGATTCTGGTGAAAAATATACAAATTTAGAAAAAAGAGAAAGAGTTATGGAAATTTTGAGTAATAAATATTCTCATACTTTTTTCAATGCATATGCAAAAAAGAATGATTATATGAGTTTTAAAAATATTTTTGATAGTTTTATGCAAATGATCCAAGAGTTATTCCGTGGAGAGTTTAAAAACAAACTTCTACTTAAGTTTGCAGATACCTTGATTAGAGTTAGGTCTTCCTCTTCATTGGTTTCATCTTTTATAGAAACAAACATACAAATAATAATAAATAGTATAGGGGCAGCAAAACTTGGTGAACATATGTTTGACACAACAAAAATCATTAAACATGAATATGAACTAAGTGGGTATAAAATCAATACAAGCCTTGAAGAATCTATTGTAAGGCTAATTTATATATGTTGGTTTATTTCTGAAAAAAATAGAAGAAAATCAAGTGAATATGGTGAGGAAGATTTCAATTTGAATAACTATCTAATTGCCAAGCAAGAAGAAATGAATAATTTCAAAGATGATCACATGAAAATATTGGATTTATTCAATAATTTTATAAAAGGGTCAAAGGAAGAGGAAGAACAAACCTTGGATGAAATAGATAAATCTTTCTTATCTTTGTATAGTCGTCAGTTGATTGACTTTATAAGTTGCAAGGAGGGGACGCTATTGTCTGAAAGAATAAATCTTGCAAAAAGAATGTCTCATTCTAGAATAACTTTCGCAAAAAATATAGTTCGTATTGGTAGACATATTTTATTGTATGAATTTTCTGATGGGGCAAGATTTAAACCAACTTTATTTGCTAAAGTAAATGCAAGTGATTTGGAAGTATTCTCAAATATGATTAGAACTACAAGATATTCGAATACTAGTTCGATAACTGGAGGCTTGGGAAGTGCAAGGGAAGAAGAAGCACATTTTGCCAAAGTTGATATGTTGATGTTGATTAGGGAGTATGTCAAATTATTGTGAAAAAATGGTTCAAGAGAACTTGAACACTTTTCAAATCATGGTGTAGAACACTCTGACTCAATACTTGATAAGTGTATTCCGCTAATGAGTGCAATTAATAACATCGACCCCTTTGCGGTCATCATTTCAATTTATATGCATGATATTGGATTGCTTGATGACGAATCATTTTTCAATAAAAACAATTTTTATAAATTTTTCGCACAAAAAATAGAAAATGATATCGACCTTATTAAGGTTTATACTGACTTTAAGGACTCTATGTCAGCAACATCGAGAGAAAATCATGGTGACACTTCAGCTTTTTTTATAAATCAGCTTTACAATAGTTTTAATGTGAGGGGAAGTGATATTTCAAAGAAACAAAAAAATATTTCTGCAAAAGCATCTGCAATACATAATGGTAGTCACGCAACATATATTTCCGTAGGACAATTAGAAAATAAAGAATATTTTTTAATTTCTTTATTCGATTTACTCGATATTAATTGAGAGAGAATCGAAAGACCTTTAGCCAGCATTGGGACTTCAACGGCGTCTCCAACTACAAAGAAGTTTTGAATTAAAGATTTATTAGTTAATCATTCTAATGTGATTTTCAATACAAGCAATATTGAAAAGAATATAGAAACTATGAAAAAAACTAAGAAAATTAATTTGGAATATGATTGAGAAATTGAAATGCATCAAGAAATGTTCTGCAAAATAATAGAAATAGCACAAAGAACCATTGAGGATTTATTGGAAAATGGTCAAAATGATATGCCACTTTCTAAGAAAGAAAATGAAAAAATAATAATAATTAAAGAGAATTTGAAAGAGATAATTCTATTTAATTTATTTGAAACTGAAATTCAGTATGGTGACTCAAGATTTCAAGGTGTGGAATTCGGAAAAGAATACAATATTTTTGAAAAGATGGGTATTGAATCACATGTCATTAAATTTAAGTGGAGGTCTGAAATTAGGGCGTTTGACTATAAAACCATAAAACTTAAAAATGGGGCGCCTAATAATCAAATGTGACTCAAGGAGGTTTATGGTAATAAAAATTTCATCAAATCTTTATATGGTGTATTTGAGAAAGTTTTCTTTAAAGAATTATTAAAGAA
>NZ_PSZO01000039.1 GCF_004335975.1 Mycoplasma marinum | reverse complement strand
AACTATTAAAGAAAAAACAGCGACACAAAAATTAGAATTCACTTTTGATTGAGGTAACAAAAGATAAAGGAAAAAATATGAATAAAAAAGAAGTTAGAAATATATTAAAAAGAAGGTATTTAGAGTACAATGGCTATAGAAATAAAGAAATTCGTATAATGAAAGCTAAAAGGCAAGTTGCTGGGACGTTATTCACAATTGCACCTGTGCTTGTAATGGGCATATTTGTATTTGCATCATTTATTATAGGCATTATGTTGGTTTTTTATAAAGGTAAATTAACTGCTGATATGTCAGATATTGAAAATAATTCAATGAAAAACTTTGCTTTAGTAGGCAAGGATCCTATGTTTAAAGAAGCGATTATAAGAACTTTAAAATATGCAGGTATTGTAACATCAATTTCTATTATTGCTTCCTTAATAATCGCCGCTATTATTAACGGAGGCAAAATAAAAGGTAAAAAAGTATTTTTAACTATTTACTTTTTACCACAAGTAACTTCCGCAGTTGCAAGTACAATTATTTTTTATAAAATATTTGGTGGTGATGGTGCACTGGGTGTGAATTTAGCTAAAAATCCAAAAAATATTATTTATATAATCATTTTGGCGGGTTTATGAGTTCAAATATCAGGGTCAATTGTAACCTTTAATACCGCATTTACAAATATAGGTCGCACGGAATATGAAGCCGCTTCTCTTGATGGGGCGGGAACAATGACAAAGTTCTTTAAAATTACATTACCAGCTCTTGCACCTATTATTGCTTACCAGTTAATGATGACGTTGATAGTTAGTATGGCTATATTTGGTCAATCATTTATTGTGATTGCTCTTGGGATATCAAGACCTGAAGATGCTACAACATGATCAGTTCTTGGGTTCCAACATATCATTGGAGCTAAAGGAATTGTATCCAATGTTGGATTAGGGATGATTGAATTACTATCTTTAGGTGCAGCGATTTTTGTTCTTTCAATTATTTCCAATAAAATTCAGCCTATTGATGGAAAGGGAAAAAAATAATGAAACAAAATTCAATTAGAGCTCGTAGAGAAACTCATAAATATAATAAAAGAGCAAAATTATCAAAAAGGTTACATATTTCAAGGAAATTATTGATTTATGCTATATTGATTTTTTGATTAGTTGTTTCACTTTTTCCGTTCATTTGAGCGATTACAGCATCATTTAAAACTCCTGCTAATATTGCTTCTTTAGGAATAAATCCTTTCCCTGGTAAGTGAACCACAGAAAATTTTGATTATATTTTTCATTCAACATTCACCAAAGAATTTATTGGTGTTTGAATAAAAAACTCCATAATTTTTTCTGTTGCCTGTTCTACATTAAATGTATTCTTTAATTTCCTTGCTGGGTACGCTTTAGCTAGAATACATTTTAAAGGTAAAAAACAGTTGCTTTGAATATTTATTGCCGGAATGATGATTCCTGCACAAATTACACAAATCCCACAATTATTTATATTGATTCAAATGGGATTTATTGGGGGTGATGTTGCTGATAATATTTGATTTATTGGTATTATATTCACTTCAATGACTTCGGCTATGTGAATTTTTCTAGTTAGACAATTTTACATTAATTTAGGGAACTCAGCAGAAGAAGCTGGAACATTAGATGGATTATCAACATTTGGAGTATTCATTAGAATATCTTTAAAACTTATGATTCCACTAATTGCCACACAATGAGCAATGATTTTTATGGCTTCATGAAATAACTTTATTATGTTTACATTATGATCGGGTGGCGAGCCATCTAGAATGACCATTACCGCTGCACTACAAGTAATTGGTTCTGCAGCTAATGCTAGTGATCCTAACCAAGGTCGAGCTATAACATTAGCAGCAACAAATATTGCAACTCTGCCAGTAATTATTGTTTATCTTTGTTCACTATTTTTCCAAAGAAAACAAATTGGTGAAAATGACAAATAAAACAAAACATAATATCAGACATGTCTATACAAAGAGTGGCAGATTAGTTGAGTTTCCAATATACTCAAAAATATATAGTTTTTATATATTATTAAGATCATTGGCATTTGCAACAGATTTCCTAATGGTATTAATTTTGCAAACAATTGTTTACAAAATATTGGGAGGAGGGATTGGTAATTTCTTCTTATCTTCAACAATAGCGTTTGTTTATCTTTTAATTTACAACTCTTTCACAATGATTATTACTGATGGTCAAACACTTGGGATGAAAATTGCAAAAGTGAAAGCTGTTCATGCAAGTGGTTTCTCCACTTCAAAACAAATAATCCTTATTAGAGCCGCTATTGGGGCTGTGTATGCACTACCGGTAGTAGGTTGAGCTATGGTAATTGCAAATATTTTCTCAGCTTTATTCTTTAAAGGATTTACAATGGTTGATTACTGTTCTAGGACAGTTGTAGTGACCATTAAAACATTTAAAAATTTGTCAATTATAGAAGATGAATTTTATGGAAAAGGAGTTAAATAATGAACGAATGATTAAATAGATTAATCCTACAAGCTAAAATTAGGACAATAGGTTGGTATAGGTGAAAGAAAATTTTAAGTGCAAATGGTGTTGTCAAAGCAGGTGCTCTTTCTGAGAAGCAACTTGATGAAATTATTTTGAAGATTTTCAAATCTTTTTTCAAAGAAAGTAAAAAAGACAAACCAATTAAACTAGAAAAATTAGGAAAAACTTATGAAAACGGTTATAAAGCTGTACATAATTTTTCACTTGATGTTGAACCGGGTGATTTTGTTTGTCTTCTGGGACCATCAGGTTGTGGTAAAACAACAGCGTTGAGAATGATTGCTGGATTAGATAACATTACTGAGGGTAAATATTTTTTAGGGAATAAAGAAATGAATTCAATTCATCCATCAGAACGTAAAACGGCCATGGTATTTCAAAACTATGCGCTTTATCCGTTTATGACAGTTTACAATAACATCGCTTTCGGCCTTAAATTAAAAATTACAAAAAACGATTTAGTTTCATATTATATTAAACAAATTTTAATTGATAAATACCCTAATTATGAGAAAATCCAGGATGCTAAATTTGCACTTTGAGAGGCAAAACATCCATTTCATTATGAAATAAATGCAGCAAAAACAAAAGTTAAAAAAGCTTCGTTTAAAGAGTTTGATAAAGATGAGCTTGATTCTGCAAAAAGAGAGTTAAAAAAATTCGAAGATTTAGCTGCAAAACAAAAAAACAATATTGAAGGTTTTGTAGAAATAAAGCACACGATCAAAAAACTAAAAAAAGAACAAAAAAAACTAATTAGTCAACAAAAAATAGAGTTGCAAAAACAAGAAAAAATAATAAAGGATCAAATTAGTGTTTTACTGCAAAAACAAAGAGAGTATAAAATTAAAAAACAAGAAATGATTCCCGTTATCAATAATACAATCTCTAAACTTGAAGAGGAAAAGAATGAATTAACTAGAAAATACAATGCAGAATTTAAAA
>NZ_PSZO01000038.1 GCF_004335975.1 Mycoplasma marinum | reverse complement strand
CCTGTTGCTGAAACTTTAAATGTTGATCCATTAATAGAAGTTAAATCGATTCCTAGTTCATCTTTAAGTTTAGCAGCGTCAGTTATTCTTGAAGCAATTGCACTAGCTTTATCAGTTGGCACTTTAATAGTTGTTGCACCATTTAAAGCAGTATTAAGTTTTGCTAAGTTATCTTTTTGCAATATATTAATGTCAACAGTTTTATCTAATATATGATTTATTTTTTTATTAACAATATCAGTTTTAGTTAATGGCCCATTGCTTGTTTGTATAGTTGTAGTTGTAGTAATTTCTAAATCTATTTCTCCATTAGCCTTACCCTTCGCTTTAATGGCAATTATTGATCCTTTTATCGCAGATAAATCAATACCTAATTCTTTTTTCAAGCTTGCTTTATCAGTTATTTTAGATGCTATTTCGCTTGCTTTTTCAAAACTAGAAAGTTTTTTTATTTTCGTATTGTTTATAATTTCTTTTACTTTAGCTAAGTTATTGACATGTAAAAGATTGTTTTGATATTTATCATTAATTGCTTGAAAAGTAATGTTTTTAATTAATGCAGCATCCTCAGAACCACTTTGTTGATTTAAAAAAACATTAACAGAAACCTCAGCTTTTTTAGATACAGAATCATACTTAGAAATCCAAATCTTTACAGTCACACTATTCGGTTTGTTACTACCTCTCCCATGAATTACAACTTCAACTGCATTATTTTTATTTGTAATTTCTTTACTTCTTATAACGCCATCCGCTTTAATTCATTTACCTTTATCCATCCCCAATATAACTTCTCTTTTCATCCTAGAAAATAAAGTTTTGTCGCTCCCATTAACAATATTTAATAAGTCATTAATAGTAGGTTTAACTATACCAGAACTAACGGTTGATATATCAAAAAATACTCTTAACGCGCCCTTTTCATTAATAGTTAATTCTTGAGTAAATGTTTTATTATAATTACTAGTACTATGTTTTCAAAAATTAATTGTATCATCATCAATAGCGAAGTTATTAAAGCTTTTTACTCCATCAAAAATAATGGGAATAATTTCTGATTTTGGTTCTTTTGCGCCCGCAGTTGTCATTCCAACATTAATTTCTACAGAACCATGACTATTTAATTTTGAATCAATATTAAGAGTAGATCCTACAATTCCTGAGAGATCTATACCCAATTCATTTTTAAGAGATGCTATATCATGTATTTTTTTAACTATTTCAGCATCAGTACCTTTTGGTCTAGAAAATGGTTTGGCATCATTAATTATTTTTTGTAATTTTTGGTAATTTTGAGCTTTTATTAAATCCTTGCTATATTCATGATTTAATCCTTGAGCGGATAAGCTTTTCAAGATTGCAGCATCTTCTCCACTGGCATTAGTCATAGTAAATTTGGTTGAAATTTCCACTTCACCTGTTCTAGAATTTTCACTGGAAATTCAAACTTTTAATATCGCCTTACTTCTTTTTATTGAACCCCATCCTTCAGCTTCAAATGTAATCGCATTAGCTTCAGAGGTAAATTCTTTTGCTTGTATTTCTCCATTAAAATCAACCCATTTTCCGTTTTTCTTAGAAAGGAAAACTCTCTTTTTAAGTTCAGAAAAAAGATCTTGATCTTTACCATTTGTAACTGCAAGGAGTTGTTGGAATGAAGGTTGCACTATTGTAGAAGATACACTAGCAAAATCAAAATCCACTCTAACTGTTGAATTAGGATCACTTGAAACTACTTTAAGAGTATTTACATTAGAATTACGATACATCCCAATTTGTTTAGGATTATCATCTTCAATCCCGAATCCTCCAACTTTCACAATGCCATTAATAGACGCATTTACTGGTATTGATCTTGGAACTGTGGCACCTGGCGTATTCATAGTTACACTCAAATTAATTACACCATCACTATTTGGAGTAGCTGTTATAAAAAACATTGAAGGATTTTGCAATGAAGTTAAATCAATATTCGTTTCATTTTTTAATCCTTGAACATCAACTATCCTCTTTGCAACATCGCTAGCCTTCTCATTAGGATTATTCAATTTTATTGTTCGACTTAACTCTGACTTTAAAACAGTTAAATTGTGTTGTTGTATTCTATCAATATCTTGTGTAGAAGAATAAGCTTGCGTAGAAGAATAATTTAAAGCTGCATTATTTGTACTTTTAAACGAATTTACATATGGATTTTCACTTGTTTTATAATCCTCAATGCTTATGGTTGCAACCGAAGCTGAAATTGAAAAAGTACTCGCAATTGTTGTGGCTAATAATTTCTTAGTTATTTTTTTCATTATAAATTTGCTCCTTTAAATCTTACAAAATATTATAAATTATAGCATCATTGTAATTTTTATATGTAAAATACAATTCATAGATGTTTTTAGTTAATTCTTTGATTATAATTACTTTTTTATTCTTAAATTCTAATGAAAAAAATACAATATTTTATTTTTAAATAGTTCTAATATTTTCGTTATTCATAAGTGTTATTTTATATTTTGCAGAAGAAAATAAATATACTCTTAATTTTAAAATGCTAAAATAAAACCTACCTTACGGTAAGTTTGAAATTATTTTTTAATTATTTTTTTGATTAATAATATAATGCCTAGTGTTCCGATTATACTTAATATAGACAGTATGCTTATTCAAATGATCGTGTTTGAATGTTTGCCACTTGACTTAACATTTTTCTTAATAGTGAAAGGTGATAGTGTTGATTTTGGAGTTTCTAATTTTGTTGTTATCTCAATTTTATGATTATCTATTTTATGTATATTAATACTTATTTTAGAGTTTTTGATATCTTGTAAATTAACCCCGAAAATTTTTTCAAAGTTTTGTACTGAAATATTACCTTCTTTAATTTCTTCCATTTTATTTTCACTAATTTTTACTTTATTTAGTTTATTAATTTTTTTAATAATTATTTTTTTATTTTCTAAATGAATTATGTTTGCCTCAAGTTTAGTATCTGAAAGTTGTTGTACATCTTTATTTAATGCAGTTGAGTCCGGTGTTGTAGCACCTGCAGTTGTCATTGTTACACTAATTGATATTGTTCCATCAGTTGCACCTGTTGCTGAAACTTTAAATGTTGATCCACTAATAGAAGTTAAATCAATTCCAAGTTCATCTTTAAGTGAAGCAACATCGCTTATTCTTGAAGAAATTGCACTAGCTTTATCAGTTGGCACCTTAATAGTTGTTGCACCATTTAAAGCAGCTTTAAGTTTTGCTAAATTGTTTTTTTGAATTATATTTGCATTTAGCTCTGCATCCGAAATATGTTTAACATCTTTAGTTACAATTGATGAAACTGGGTTTGAAGCTCCAAGAGTATTCATTATTACTGAAATTGATATTGTTCCATCAGTTTCTCCCTTAGCTGAAACTGCAAATGTTGACCCTACAATTGACGTAATATCTAATCCCAACTCTTCTTTAAGAGAAGAGATATCTGTAATTCTTTTAGATATTTCACTTACTTTATTAGTTGGAACTTTAACTGTTATAGAACCGTTTAAAGCGGTTTTAAGTTTTGCTAAGTTATCTTTTTGTAACTGGTTTGCATTTAGTTCTGTGTCTGAAAGTTGTTGTACACCTTTATTTATTACATTTGAGTCTGGTGTT
>NZ_PSZO01000037.1 GCF_004335975.1 Mycoplasma marinum | reverse complement strand
CTTGACTATAGAATTATGAATGTAGCTCTTTTGAGAGCAAGAAAAACACTTGCTATTTTTTACTTAGATGATCTATTACATGAGAATCTAATTAAAAAAGCAAAAGAAATAATTCCCAACCAGGAATTATTTCTTTTTTGCAAATTGTGCCTTGGTTAATAAAACACACATTAGTTGTGCGTGTTTTAGATTAAAACCCGAAAACTTTATTCCTTTTTATTTTTATTAATATAAAATTTCTTCTTTGGACTTTACCTTCAAGTTTTCTTGAGGTTTTTCATTTGAGTTTTCTTCTATGTACTTTTGCAATTGTTCAGCGTCATTAATATCATCTGAAAAATTTATTTTTTCTACTGTGCTTTTTGAGAATTCTTCAAATATTTTTTTGATAAATATTTCAAGGGCCTCTCTTTCTTCAGAATCTAAGTCACTATCAAAGGTGATTTTTTGGAGAATAGATTCCTCGTTTTTATTTTTAATAATAAAATTAAGAAAGTCAATAATTACCTCTCGTTCCTTAGAAAGCATTGCGTTATATTTTGTTTTGTTAATTACCATCATAACCTCCATATTCTTTAAACCTTATATAAGGATATTGTTTTTTTGCATCTAATATTTTATATACATTGTCTTTTATATCGTGAAAATCTATGTTTTTATAATTTTGTTCCCCAAATTCTTTATCGCCCTTAAAATTAGCCAATATTATTTGTTTTGAATCTGAATTAATGACAATTTTAGGATCATGAGATACTACAATTATTTGTTTGGATACATTTCATTTAGAAAGTTTTTCCACAATTTGTTCTTGTATCGTCATTGCATCTAAATCGTCGTCGGGTTGATCTAAGAATATAATATCTTTATCATCAAGTAAAATTTCTTCCAGTAATCTTTGGTGTTTTTCACCTATCGATAAATCATCGATATTAACATCACCAATAAAATGTTTGAAATTTATTAAAAATAAATCATCGATATTCTTTTTCTTGTACCTTGGTTCGAGTTGTAGAAAATCAAGTCAAGTCAAACACCCTGGTTTATATTTTTGATTTTTTGTATATTTAGTTAAGATAACTTCATCAATAAAATGTTGAAGTGTTATTTTATTAGTATCAATCTTAACTGTTTGCTTTGTTAAAATAGATTCTTTTGTTTCCAAACTCTTCATAACTTGTTCTTCTGAAAATTCTTTGTAAATTTGGGAGATTTTTAAAAATTCACCTTCAATTGCGTTAAAGTTGTTTCTAATTTTGTTTCATTTCTCCAATGCTTTTCCAGAAAACGATTCAAATTTCGATGATATTGTATCACTTGCAGTTTTTAAATTATCCAATTTTATTGAATGGATTAAGTGCTTAATTTTGTCGTTATTTTCTATTTGCTTTACAAAATTTGATGATGACAATAAAATTAATTCATTATTTATCTCTAATAATTTTTTAACTAATCAAGGAGAGATTGATTGTTGGTCTATCCCTTGAAAAAATGTTAAATCATTTTTAATTTTCAAATGTATTTTATCTTTCGGGAGTGAATCATAGATACTTGATTTAAGTTTCATTAAATTTTCAAATTTTTTGGTTTCTATACCTTCTTCAACTACCTTTTTGGCACTCGATAACCCTCCTGATACTATAGTCAATAATTCATTAATTAATTTTTTGGTTGGTGAGTTAGATATTTTAACATCATCCAAACCCGTTTCTTGAACCAAATTTAACTCATTCGCTTTCTCTTCATATGCAACTTTTAAAACTTCAGTAATGTTTTCGGTAAGTTGATTTTGTTTCATATACAAAATATCGCTAGACAAAATTTTGGAACCGTTGAATTTTAAGCTATTACTATTATTTTCAATAGCTTCTTTTAGTGAATTCATTAAGAAGGATTTGCCAGTTCCTCTTCTACCTATTATCGTATTAAGACCCCTTTCAAAATTAATCTTTTGTCCGTCGATTTCAAAACTTTTAATATAGTTTTCTATTGACGTTGGTTTATCTCCATATCCAACCCTTGTTTTATTAAATCTTATTATTTGGCTGATTCCATAGAAATTATTTTCAGCATATACTCACGGAACCTTTTTCTCAAAATTGTTTTTAAATTCATCAAAATCATGGGCATCTGTCCCAAAAATCTTACCCTTTTCCAATCCAGTCCGCTTTTCAATATAATCAATCGCACGCTCAACCGATTTCCTATTATTATCAGTATCAAATTTACTTTCCAACAAATCAAATGAAATGATACTTTCGTAAAAATCGTCTTTCATAGTTTCGTATTCTATATTCTCAGACCCCTTATGAAAGTGGGGAATTGCATAAAAAGGTATTTTTTTCTTTTTAATTTCAATAAGCATTTTTTGCAAACCTTCATTTATTGGTGAATTTTTTTTATAAACATTTACATTTTTAAAAACACCGCTATTAAGATCATCACATTGTTCTTTAGTTCCATCAAAAATAAAAATAATGTGTCCGGTTTTTTTGGTTTTGGTTTCAGTTTTTTCTTTTAATTCAAATGACACTTCCACACCATATAAAACATTAACATCATAGTTTGATTTCTCGATGTATTTCTCATATTTCTCAACTTCTGCAACATCTATAAAATCATGATTAGTTATAGCTAGTAAAGAGCCGCCGCCACTAACAAACTCATCCACAATACCCCCATAATCCTCCAAACCTTTGCGCCTAGCTCCATCCAAATCATTTGATGTATGGTGGTGTAAGTCAAATTTTTTCCATTCCATTTTATCTCCATTCTAATTATTTAAAATATAGCATATCCACACCCAATGTGGGAACAAATATTTATTGAATTGAAACTAAACTATACTTTATATCAAGAAATAAATTCTTTATTTTAAAAATGCATAAAATAATCATGCAGATCATTTTTAGCGTGTTCTTAGTTATATTGTATTAATTTGTTAATCATTCAAAGACATAAACTCCCTTAGAGAAGGTATAAAAAGCTTCTCTAATCAATATGAAGGTAAATCAATTTTACCAATAACATACTATAAGGATGTTATAAAGAAAATTGATATACCTTCATTAAACATTTCTTTTAGAACCTCTATCAGTGTACAAGGTAAAGAAGCTGGTCATGTATTACTTGTATTGTGCAAAAAGGCCCCAAGCCTTTATAAGCATCAGCTTGACTATAGAATTATGAATGTAGCTCGAAAAACACTTACTATTTTTTACTTAGATGATCTATTACATGAGAATCTAATTAAAAAAGCAAAAGAAATAATTCCCAACCAGGAATTATTTCTTTGTGCAAATTGTGCCTCGGTTAATAAAACGCACATTAGTTGTGCGTGTTTTGAGATTTTGTCTAACTCTTTATAATTGCAACTCATTTTTATTTTGTGGGGCATTTTTAAATTTGAATGTAAGTTTTATTTATGTGGAAAAGGGAGAATAAAAAGGTAAAAACGAATAATGATTCTAATTATTTGTTAATTTTACTTACATATAGTTTTTTGAAGAATAAGATTACATTCAAACCATAACGGAGTAAAGTTTAATAAAAATCAGGGATGTTATCGAAATTCACAAAAGATTTATTTTGGCCGGGATATTCAGCTTCTATTTTTTCAAAAATAGGGATTAGAATGTTTTCAAATCAAGTTAATATACTGTTCTCTTGAATTTCAGGATATTTACTAATGACTCCGTTTTTATCAGAAAGCTCATCTCCGTGAGTGCTGCAACACCTCCATTCATATCATAATGAAATTGCATCTCGCTCCTTTGGAGTTTTTCCTGAGTATGAATAAATGAATTTTTTGATGTCTTTTGCGCCCTTTTCACTTTTATTATTTACTAAAATAGAAGATATGTATCCAATTGATTTTTCTGCCAATTGACCTCACCTAGATAGTATTTGGTCTTGCATAATATCGCGGATTTGTATTTGCGCCATAATATTTTTGGCATTTCAATTAGTTGTTACTTCATCATAATCGCTTATTCCTATTGACATCTCTGATAGTCGATTTCTTTGAATTGTTTCATTAGTTGTCTTTTCTAGGTTTTCTCTGAATGTTTCAAGTTCCTTATATTGGTTTTCAATTTCTTTCTTTAGTTTAAAGGTGTGTATCATTTAATAATTATATAAAATGATGGTGTATTAAGGAGAAAATAAATTTTTATATAATTTTTATACGTACCATCACGAGCTCCACCTTTACCTTATCTGCACTTATGCAAAAAGCATAATTTGCCGGGGAGGAATGATATTGATTGAAAAAAACTTACAACATGTAAGTTCTTCATTGTAATTTAAAGTGCAACACTTTTACAGTTATAAATAAATTATACAAAAATTGTATATTAAAGATTCGGACTTGAAATGAGTTCGAGTTTT
>NZ_PSZO01000036.1 GCF_004335975.1 Mycoplasma marinum | reverse complement strand
TGGTACTTTAATAGTTGTTGCACCATTTAAAGCAGTATTAAGTTTTGCTAAGTTATCTTTTTGTAACTGGTTTGCATCTAGTTCTGTGTCTGAAAGTTGCTTAAATTTTTGTGTTATCAGTGGAGAATGTGAGTGTCTCGCACCATTTGTTATCATTTCTACAGAAATTGTTATTGTTCCATCTGTTGCTCCTGTTGCTGAAATGTTAAAATTTGATCCCGTTATAGCAGTAGTTGTAACATCTATTCCAAGTTCACTTTTAAGAAAAGTAGCGCTTGTAATTCTTGAAGCAATTGCACTAGCTTTATCAGTTGGTACTTTAAATGTTGGTTTTCCAGATAAAATTGTCTTAACTTTTGCAAGGTTATCCCTTTGTTTTATGTTAACTGCAATAGTTTGGTCTTTCATATGACCTAAGCTTTTTTTCACAATATCCGTTTTAGTACTTGAACCATCAATAGTATTTAAACTAATTTCTAAGTCTATTTCACCACTTGTTTTTCCTTTTGCTTTAACTACAAAAGTCGAACCTTTTATTGAAGATAAATCAATACCCAGTTCTTTCTTCAAACTTGCTACATCAGTTATTCTAGCTGCTATTTCACTTGCTTTTTCGAAATTAGAAAGCTCCTTTGTCTTTGTTTTATTGATGATATCTTTTAATTTATCTAAATTATTAAAATGTAAAATACTTTTGGAATGCATATCATTTATTGCCTGGAATGTAACGTTTTGAATTATAGATGAATTATTAACATTAGGTTGGTCATGCATATGGAAATTAACAGAAACTTGTGCTTTTTTTGTTGCTGGATCATATTTAGAAACTCAAATCCTTGCAACAAATTCAGTTGTTTTAGAAACACCCTTTCCAAAAAAAGATGTTCTAATAGCATTGTTTTTTGTTGTTATCTCGCTACCCATTACAACTCCATCAGCCTTAATTCACTTACCATTCTTCATTTCTAAAGTAACTTCTTTTTGCATTCTAGAAAATAATGTTTTGTCAGTACCATTAACGATACTCAATAAATCCTTAACAGTTGGTTTGCTTTTATTTTGATTAACGATTGAAGCATCAAATGAAACTCTTAATGCTCCTCATTTATTTATAGTTACTTCTTGTGTAAATGTTTTGTCAATTGTAGATTGTTTCCAAAATTCCACTGGAGATGAATCTAAAATTACAAAGTTATTAAAGCTCTTAGATTCTTCAAAAATAATAGGAATAATTTTTGATTTTGGCTCTCTTGCTCCAGGAGTGTTCATTTCAATATTAACTACTACAGAACCTTCGCTATTTAAACTTGAGTTTATGTCAAAAGTAGAATCAGTAATTCCTGATAAATCAATACCCAATTCATCTTTAAGCGTAACTAAATCATGTATTTTTTTAACTATTTCAGCATCTGTGCCTTTTGGTTTAGAAAGTGGTTTAGCAATATTGATTATTTTTTGTAATTTTTCGTAATTTTGTGCTTTTATTAAATCTTTACTGTATTCGTGGTTTAATCCTTGAGCAGATAAACTTTTAAGAATTATAGCATCTTCCCCACCTGGATTTGTTTGAGATAAATTAAATGATATTTCAACTTCACCAGTTGCAGCATCTTCTTTTGAAATTCAAACTTTCAAAATAGCAGTATTCATGCCCTTTGAACCTCATCCTTTTGCTGAAAATTGAATGGCATTTGCTTCAGATGTAAACTCTTTAGCTTGTATAAGACCATTAAAATCAACTCATTTACCATTTTTCTTAGAAAGGAAAATCCTCTTCTTAACTTCCTCAAAAAGATCTTTATCGGCACCATTTGTAATTGCAACTAATTCTTGAAATGAAGGCTGTACTGTACGAGTTGAAACAGTAGCGAAATCAAAATCAGCCCTAACTGTTGAGTTGGGGTCATTTGAAACTACATTAAGAGTAGTTGTATGTGAAGCGTGATACATGTCACTATGTTTAGGAGAATCATCTTCAATTCCAAATCCACTTGCAGTCTTAATGTTATTAATTAATGCTTTTACTGGTGATGATTTTGGTTTTTTAGCTCCCGGTGTATCCATGACTACACTTAAATCGATTACACCATCCATGTCTGATGTAGTTGTTATTGCAAAAGTTGAATTATTTATTCCAGTTAAGTCTATGTTTGTTTCTTTTTTTAGTGTTTGCACATCTACTATTCTCTTCACAATTTCGCTAGCTTTCTCATTAAGGTTATTTAGTTTTATTACTTTACCTAATTCTCTTTTTAAAAGTGTTAAATTTTGTGTTTGTATAGTGTCAGGTGATTGCCCAGCTGCATAATTTAAAATTACACTATTTGTGCTCTTAAATGAATTTACATATGGATTGTCTTGCACTTTATAATCTTTTATACCTACAGATAATGCTAAGGTAGATACCCCTATAATAGTAGTACCAATACCAGATACTAATATTCTCTTATTTATTTTTTTCATATTTATATATTGCTCCTATTAATTTAATTTGTATTATGATATTATCACATACATAAATTTAACTATGTAAAATACATAGTAATAAATAAATTATAAATGATTTATTTCACTAATATGGTTATTAAAATCCATATAATATATTAAAAAATATATGAAAAAAATAACTTAATATTGCCATTTTTTTCATAACTTTAAATACTGTATTTTAAAATTTACACCTAATTATATTACGAAATTATAGGACTTGGTATTCAATACATGGTTAGGAAGTTTTACTTGTTACTTATATATAATTAAGTAACTAAAATAGAAAGTAAAACTTAAAGTTGTGGCTATTAAAGATATTATTCAATACCAAAATATAATTTGTATATACAATTATTTTTATAATATAATTTATATTGAATCAAAATAACAAGGAGCTAAAATGAAAAAATTCAAAAACGACTTTATTTTTTCAACATCCACATGTTCATTTCAAATTGAAGGTGGAAGAAATAAAGGTGGAAGAAAACAATCAATTTGGGATAAATTTACAATAGAAAATTATTACATACCTAAAGAAGGCGAAGCTGCAAGAGAAATAAATTCTATAGATGTAGCATCAAATTTTTATGAACGTTATGAGCAAGATGCTAAAATAATGAAACATTTAGGTGTAAATGGTTTTACATATAATATGGATTGAGCAAGAATTATGCCAGATAGTTCTGGAGTACCAAATGAAGAAGGAATCCAATTTTATGAAAATGTATTCAAGTCATTAAATGAAAATGGCATTAAGCCAATTCCGATTCTTTACCATTGAGATACACCATTATGATTAGAAGAAATGGGAGGGGTTTCAAATAGAATTTTTATAAAATATTTCATTGAATTTGTTGAAGTTGTCTTTAAGAGATTGGGGAAATATACAGATATATGATATGTTAATGATGAAAATTCAACATTCACAACATCTGCTTATTTAGATGCTTATAGCCCTCCTTTAAAAAGTAATCCAAAAGAATTTTGAAGTGCAGTTCACATTTTAAATATGACGGGCGCTCTTTGTAAAAAATCTTTTATAGAGGCTAAAAAAAGAGGTTATATTATTGAAACAGCTATTTTAGGAATTGACCATGATTGAAATCCGGCAATACCTTATGATAAAGATGACAAGGAGGATATTTTAGCAGCAGAAATTTTTAATGAGTATAATTTAAAATTATTCCTTGATCCAAACATTTTAGGAACTTATCCAAACTGTTTTTGAGAAGAAATAAAAGAATTGGGAATTGAAAAAATAGTAGAGGATGGAGATATGGAAATTTTAAAACAATATCCATTAGATTTGATTGGTTGAAACTATTACAGACCTGCCATTATAGCTTCTCCTAAACGCATGGAAGAGAATATTGAATGATTTAATGAACCAAGCTTTTTTATAACAAAAAAAGCATGAGTTGTTTTTCCTAAAAATGAAAGGTATACAGATTGAAAATGATTAATCAAACCAGAATACCTTATCCCAGGGGCAAGAACATTATTTGAAAGATATAATAAACCATTAATGATAATTGAAAATGGTATTGGATACTTCGACAAAAGAAAAGATGGAATTGTTGAAGACGAATATAGAATTGATTTTTTAAATGAGCATATCATTCAGGTTCAAAAGGCTATTGAAGAAGGAATCCCTTTTATTGGTTATTCACTTTGAACATATTGCGATATCTTTTCACCTTCTGGAGGATATAGAAAGAAATATGGTTTAGTAGGAGTTGATTTTGAAGGCGGAACGCTTGATAGATACCCAAAAGCTTCATTCAATTGATATAAATCTGTTATAAAAAATAAAAGCGCTGTTTTAGATGAAATAAAATATAAAAAACATATAGAAGATGCAAAAAAAGATTATAAAAATAATTCACTTTGAAAATAATGCAAAAAAACTAGGACTAATGTCTTAGTTTCCTCGATTGAAATTTAAAGTGCAACACTTAGAGTTAAAATTTAAGTGAGGCACTTTTCATATGCAATTATCCAAAATAGGCAAATGAAAAGTCCCT
>NZ_PSZO01000035.1 GCF_004335975.1 Mycoplasma marinum | reverse complement strand
TAAGTCTTGGAGTAGTATCATTCTTATGTATTCTTAAACTTGAAGTTCTTCAATTTCCTTTGCTTGCTCGTCTTGGAGTAGTATCATTCTTATGTATTCTTAAACTTTCTTTGTTTTTGTATACCGTTTCTCTGAGTCTTGGAGTAGTATCATTCTTATGTATTCTTAAACATAACGGACTTAATAATTTTGAACGTTGTGGTCTTGGAGTAGTATCATTCTTATGTATTCTTAAACTCTTGGAGCCGATATGAAAAATGGTGTAGGTCTTGGAGTAGTATCATTCTTATGTATTCTTAAACACCTGTTTGCTGGTCCATAATTCTTATTAGTCTTGGAGCAGTATCATTCTTATGTATTCTTAAACAGAGCAGATATGGTTGACAACCACACTAAGTCTTGGAGTAGTATCATTCTTATGTATTCTTAAACTTAAAAATAATCATAAAAACGATTGTATTGTCTTGGAGTAGTATCATTCTTATGTATTCTTAAACTTCTTTAGATATGAAGTGAGCGGTGCAAAGGTCTTGGAGTAGTATCATTCTTATGTATTCTTAAACCCAATATCAAAAATATTAAAAGTAGGTTCAGTCTTGGAGTAGTATCATTCTTATGTATTCTTAAACTCATTTTCATTAAAGGAATCTACAAAATCAGTCTTGGAGTAGTATCATTCTTATGTATTCTTAAACTAGACCTTGCACTATTTAACAAGGCAATTAGTCTTGGAGTAGTATCATTCTTATGTATTCTTAAACGCGTCATCTTGTAGTGACTTGTTAAAATATGTCTTGGAGTAGTATCATTCTTATGTATTCTTAAACGCTTAGGAGTGTTATATATATCTATGATACAGGTCTTGGAGTAGTATCATTCTTATGTATTCTTAAACAAAATCTTTATTCGGTCCTAAAAATAAAGAGTCTTGGAGTAGTATCATTCTTATGTATTCTTAAACGAATTAAAAGACTTGAAAGTTTTCACAAGGGTCTTGGAGTAGTATCATTCTCATGTATTCTTAAACTTCATTAAACGCCGAAAACAAAGCGTATGTGTCTTGGAGTAGTATCATTCTTATGTATTCTTAAACGAACTGGTGAATTAGTTCAACGAACAATGAGTCTTGGAGTAGTATCATTATTATGTATTCTTAAACACAACAACATTAATAGTAATTAATTGGTAGTCTTGGAGTAGTATCATTCTTATGTATTCTTAAACGAATTAAAAGACTTGAAAGTTTTCACAAGGGTCTTGGAGTAGTATCATTCTTATGTATTCTTAAACTTTATCTATAATCTTATATTTCATTGTATAGTCTTGGAGTAGTATCATTCTTATGTATTCTTAAACTTTATAAAGAACCGGTAAACATTATTATTATTAGTCTTGGAGTAGTATCATTCTTATGTATTCTTAAACGAACTGGTTCTACTTTGAAACCTAATGCAGTCTTGGAGTAGTATCATTTTATGTATTCTTAAACACTCTCTCTCATATTTGTTCATTATAGGCAGTCTTGGAGTAGTATCATTCTTATGTATTCTTAAACAAGTTCAATTATTTCAGTTGCTCTAACCCGTCTTGGAGTAGTATCATTCTTATGTATTCTTAAACTAGGTGATAAAAATTCTTGAAAAACAATGTGTCTTGGAGTAGTATCATTCTTATGTATTCTTAAATGCAAGATCATAAAACACAAACTCTCGGGTGTCTTGGAGTAGTATCATTCTTATGTATTCTTAAACTATGGATTTTGAAATCATATTTATCAAAATAAAATACCCATAATTTATGGATATAATTTTAATAATCTATTTTTTATCACCTAATAAATCAATATTTACAACTTTCATTTTCATTTTATTAAAAATAACGTCAGCGCTTCCCTTTGGCCTATTAGGCACGTTAAGACTTGAGGTTAGTGATTTATATTCGATTTTCTTTCCTGATGATTCTGAATATCCAACTACAAAAAATCTCTCTCCAACAGGATTTTCTAATATTGACCCTCTCACTAATTTAAGTTCTCTCTTGAATTCAGGATTGATATTTTTGTTTTTTAATTGTTCTTTGAACACATCATTTTTAAGTATCATTCCTTTGCTTGTGAACTTCGCGTTTAAAGAGTTAATCGCGATGACTTGATATTTATCTTTAATATCTTTATAAACTCATCATTCAGTAGATTTTAATGATTCGTAAAACGATATTTTATCTCCACTCTCGTGAGTTTGGATAATTCCATCTTGAGCTTTTTCTGAAGCTATATATTTTAATTGTCTAATTTTTTGACCATTAACTTCAATATATTTTCCATTATTATTTGCAACTTTAAAGGGTTGCTTTTCATTTTCAAAGTTAAGGTAAATTCGTTTCAACTCATTAATTGTTTTTTGATCTATAAATGTATTCTTAGAATGTTTATCAAATCATTTTTTAAGTTCGTCTTTTTTTGCTTCTACAATATTGATTTTTGAAACTTTATAAAGTTTCCCATCGATAATTTTTCCTCCATAAAGAGTTTCATTAAATAATTGAATATTCTTTTTGGTTATTTTCATCCTTGAAAAAGTCATATCTTCCATTTTTTCGTTCAATACTAAACCTGCCAAATCTATCGACTTCTCAAATTCAGCAAATTCAGAAGTAATAAATGCTTTTGCTTGCTTTGTATATTTCTTACTTGAAGAATTTATTTTTTCAAATCTTAAAGCAGGTTGTGAAAGTATTTTTTCAACAGCCTTAGAATCACCATAGTGCTTATTAATAACTGTAACTATATAAGCATCCTCAGCATGGTGTCCATGCCAAATTCTATTTTTCTTACCTGTTTTGGGATCAAACTGCTCTTGTGGAATATTTGAAGGTCTTTCTAATCTATAAGTTCTATTTGTTTCAATTTTTCTCCTTACATAAGAAGTCATTTTACCGTTAATAGTTTTTACTTTGAAGTTATATTTATCATTGTTTTTTGAAATATCACTCAAATGTTTTATTAACTCTCTTGTTGTGTATCTTGTATCTACTAAATTTCTTTGTAAGAAACCCAGTTGGTTTTCGGGGTCTGAAAAGTCTAGTTTTGAAGTTAGAAATTCAAATTTTTGCTTATCTTTTAGAAAGCTCTTTTCTTTCTCCATCCCTTTGAATGGAATGTATCATTCGCTTCAAAGTTTACTCATTTTTTCAAATTCAACAGAAGAAAGAAATTGGTAAGGTGTTTGATTTAATTTTGATTGGTTGGTTTGTTGTTTTGTCAAAATTTTATTAGAACGAGAGTTGTCAAATGAAATTGAATATGGAATTATGTGATCAATATCATATCAACCAGGATTAGCTATAACATCCTCTTTGTCAATATATTCTCCTGTATAACCGTCTTTACATCCTTGTTGTTCCAATAATCAAATTTTTGTAAATAAACCTGATTTTCTTGAAATTTTACCACCAGCAAACGATTCAACTTGTTTGTTGAATTCTTCAAAATATTTACCTCTATTTGTTTCGTTAATCCTTGCAGCCTTATTGTTATTTTCTCTCGCCATTTCAACAACAACATTAACAACATCAAGGTTATTACTTCCACAATATTGAAAAATAGCTTTTAATATTTTAATGCTTTGTCTTAGTGAGCGTTTAACAGTTGGCGTGTCTATAATATTATCAATTCATTTAATTGAAAAATCAACATCCGTTTTAATGCTTTGAAAATCTTCTTGTCTATTTTTATAAATTCACTCCATTTGATTTATTGGTTCAACGATCAACGTATCTATCATTAATGTCATTGCTTTCTTAGAAAAGCTATGTGTTTGTGCAAAACCCTTTAATTTGGCAAGTTGATTTAGTTGTTCAGGACTCAACCCAAAATTTAAGTCTTGTAGTTTAATGATCCTTTGTTCTATTGTTTGTGTACTAAATAATATTTCTGAAATATTATCAAAAACATTGTCTTGATTATATTTAAAATCATTAATTAAATCTTCTAAAGGAAAGCCAATGATTTTATTTATTTCATAAAGTGATTCAAGAGGTGTAAAAAGAGGTTTATTGCTTTTATCAATTCTATAACCTTTGATTAGTGAGTAATCCTCAAGTTCGAATAGTTTTTTAATTTTATCCATAATTTTCTTTGAATTACTCTTTACTTTTAAAGCAATGAAAACTAACTTTTGTTTATCTTCTTTAGTAAGTTTTTGACCATCAATAGTTATATTATTTAAATCATTAAGTAAATTGAATATTTCTGAAGTTAAAGATTTTTTAGGGTGTCTTGTTTTACTAGGGAATAATGAACATTTCCCAACAGTTTTTGATCAAATAGTATCATATGGATTTTTTGGATCATCAGCTCATCTTGATCACTTGGAAATATCATTTAGATTATTAAAACCTTTTTTAATTGGGTCAACACCAGGACCTTCTTCAAAACTTCTCTGTCTTGTAAAAAGTTTAATAAACTTATCTTTTGTAGAATTTAATAAGAAGTCTTGTTTTCCTAAAATAATATTTATTTCTTTAAGATACTCGTTTTGATGGATTGTTCTATTGAATGTTCCATTTAATCTTGTGTGATCTTTAATATATC
>NZ_PSZO01000034.1 GCF_004335975.1 Mycoplasma marinum | reverse complement strand
CTCTTTCAATATAATTAGTTCCTCTTGAATCGTCAATAATAGGTTTTGCACCATCATAAAATGTTTTATTTTTAGTAGATGCTTCAACTGAAGAACCATTATAAAATGATTCAGTATTTGGATTGCTTATATGTTTTGATTCATTATATTGCAAATCAGTATTTTCTTTTGTTTGGTTAATTGCAATTGGAATAGCAACCGCCGTAGCTGTTGCAAGTAAAATAGATGAACCAATAGTTATTTTTTTAGATTTCATTTTTACCTCTTTCGCTAATTTTTAAGAGTAATTGTAGCTTTTTGATTCATGATAACTTTATAATCATTATCAATTGCCATAATTACAATATTTTGCTTATCTTTTGATTTGTCTAATCTATCTAAATAAGCAACAGGATTTGCCCCTTCTCAAGCTAAACTAGTTGCATTAAAATTTTCATCTGCATAAAATACAAAATAGTTTCTAACTGCAGTTGGTGAACTAAGGGTTTCATCTCACTTAATTCTCGCTTTTCCTTCTGGGATGGTTGCTCCATTTCAAACTTTTGTTGTTCTCAAATTAGAAATAGTGGCAGTTTCTTGTATGTGTTCATGTGCTTGAAAATGCATTTCACCCAATTTCAATTTATTGAAATTAGTATTTCCTTGAACAGCTGTTGCTTTAATACCAAATGAAGTAATTGTTTTCCCACTTAATTTAGAAAGATCATATGTAACTTCTGTTCATCCAGAATTGCCAATAATCTTAGGTGTACCACTAATAATATTTTTTGTTCTTTTGAAATTTCAAGTTGAATCAGCGGCATAAGTTGTTGTGGGTGTTTGAGGAGATAATATTTCTCCCATATCATCAACCGTTGTAACCGAGTTAGTGTTAATTTTTCCATCTTTGGTTTCAGTTAATAATTCTGGAATTTGCCCACCATTTTTAATTTTTATTGTAAATTTATCATTATCTTGAATAGGTATAGCTGAAGCAAAAAGTTTGTTTTCAAATGATTCACCAGGTTTTAAAGAACCTTTATAAGAAATATTTGTTCCACCAAACCAAGCGGCATTGGATTGATTATTTAAAATTGGCGTAATTTTCCTATCAACTTTACCTTTAGAATTTAATCTATTATAGTCACTAGTTTTATGCCCTGAAGCATCATATTCATCAACAATTCACCTATATGTTGGTAAATAAGATTGCATATTAGTATCTTTTCAACCATTTTCATTTGCATGAACCATATATGGATTTATGTCATTAAATCCGAATAAATTAAAATGGTTACCTGATCCAAAGTCAAATGTTGTAGTCCAGTTTTTTCTTCCAATAATTGATGTGCGTTCTTGGAAACCATCTGATACAGCATAATTACTATCATTATGTTTTCTACCAGAATATCTTGGATCACCAACTGTTGAAGAAAAGAATTCTTCATCCGTTTGAATATTATCTGAATCTGTATAAGAATACATTCACTGACTACGCCTATTTTCCCCTAATCTACCAATAGTATTGTTATGTTCATTAGATCACTTAATAGAACCATCAATATACCCTTTTGTTATTTCTCTACATTTTTCATATCCATCTTCTGGATAATTACATGCTCCATTTACAAAATATTTATCTTTATTTGTAGGCTTATTTAATATTGCATTTTGCATTCTGGAAGCACTAACATCACCACCATGTTTTTGTGGATAGTAGAAAATATCCGACTTAGAAGCAGTTACATTATCAAATCAATAGTTAGTAACTGATTGTGGTTTGTGATAATAATGAAATTTTCTTTGTATAGAAGTTGGATTAGATATATTTGAAGAAGCATGGGCATATTCTCGTCATTTATTTAAGAATGCATCGCTTGGAGCTTTTGATTCTCAATCGACCATTCATCCATCAAATCCATAATAGTCAGCTAATTCAACCATTCCTTTAGCAAGAGGAAAATCTCCCTTTGGCCCTGGATTAAGCATTACATCAGTATCATGTGAAGATTCACCAGTTCCTCATGCATACATGAATACAACACCCATAATTGGAACACCATTTCTATGAGCAGTATCTATTTGAGCACCAGTAGGCATTTTAAGAGTTAATGACTTCCCGCCTCCTCATGTCACCATATCATTTGTATATTGTCAATGATTTTGTATGTATGCATCAGAAGTAGAATTTCTACCACCCAAAATACCGATATCGTTATTACCATTTTTTGAAGAGTTTCAATTCATTTGTGAGTATCTAGCAAATGTTGACTGAGTTGGTTTAATTTTTGCGCCAAATATTCTTGGTTTGACTTCCCTTACTCTTGCCCTGTTGAAGTCACCATCAACGGCACCCCAAGTAAAATCTATATCTGCATTTACTCCAGTTTTATTTTTAGAAACTCTTAAGTCACCAGCTTTGGGAATACCATTAGCTGTGCCTTCTGGACTTCAATTCCAGGCATCTTCAATATCTAAAGTTGGAGATTTTGGAGCGCCCGTTATTTTTCTAGAATTATACTCAGCGGGTGCAAATGAATCCGAAGCATTAATATCTTTTTTTCTTCCATATCCTCAATATTTTGGTATTTCTTTTAAAGCATCTTTACTAATTTGACCAATAAGAACATCGCCAGAAGAAGCAGTTTGTCCTGTTTGAGTCTTACTATCATCTTTCTTTTTATTTACAATAATGAATGGATTACCATTCATTTTATTAATTGTTTTTTCACTATCTTTTTTATCTTTGGCAACTTGATTAGTTGTACCACAAGAAACTAAAACAGCTGAGGGAATTGCAACTAAAGATAAAATTATTGCAGGAGTTAATGTTCTACTTATTTTTTTCTTTTCCATATTTATACCTTCCTTATATTTTTATTAATCTTTTAAAGCAAGTTGGCCATTATATTTTCTAGCAACATCATTTAATTTGTTGTTAAATTGAGTTCTAGTTCAAGCCTTTTTATTTTGTGAACTTGCGTCATAGTATGACTGCATACTATCAATTAGCGCTGGTTCAAATAATCCAGATAAATTGTTTGAATCAGTAATTTTTCATACTTGACCGTTGATGCCATTATATTCATCAGAAGAAGTATGTTTTTCATTATTACCATAGTTAAATCACGCATCTTTATAAGGTTTTTCTGAATTTGTAATTAATGATTTTTGTTTTAATCTTGTAGGTTCAAAAGCAGAAACTACTTTACTTGTAATCAATTGACCAGGTGCTTGGTTTATATATGTTGTTTTGCCCTCTTTAAATTTTGGTACAATGAAATCTTTACTATTTTGCATAATGAATTTTATTCATCTTTTAGCAACAAGTCTTTCAACGGCGCTAGCTTTGTTTGAGATGGCAATTGAATCACCAGTCACCTCCCCGTATGGAGAAGAAAGAACTTTAATTTGACCATCTAAAAATCCTTTATTAGATTCATAAGTTGTTCCCGGTTTTTTTCAAGCATTATTATTACCTTTTTTATCTCATTGCTCATTAGCCATTCTGGCAGCTCATTTAGCATTTCACGTGAACAAAGTTTGTTTATTGAAGAATGGTTCAACTTCACCTTGTTTAGGTTCTTTTGTTAAGTAGTTTGAATTAATAATACTTGCTGCTGAGCCAGTCATATAACCACCAAATGATGTTCACAGATAATCTGATAATGCAGAATTCAACTTATCATCTTTTGCTACTTTATTAAATACTTTTGTTGAAAGCATTTTCTTTTTGGTGTCATAAATTTTTTGTCCATCCACAACAATTCCAGCAGATGCTAGAATACCAAAATTAGCAAACCCTTCTTTTAATGCAAGAGCCATAACATTTGCATTAAGTGCGCCATTAGATAAACAAGATCTTGCAACCGAATAGATTCTTTGAATTGTATTACCAGGACCATAACCTAATCATGCAGAAGCCTCTCCATGAGCCTTGACAATTTCTGAAGATGCAGCAGTTTTGTCTCCTGCCTCTGAAATATATTTTTGAATTTCATTGACACCACATTTACCAAATGTTTTTTTACCGCCCTTATACTCAACATCCAAAGTATCTGATTTTCCACCTTTTGCATATGGAACAAAAGATTTTATTTCCTTTGCTCCATCAATCATTGTTGAGTTCATAACCAAACCTTTAGTTCCATATCCAACAGGTACCCCATAAACCATATTTCTAGAATCAGAATTAGCATTTAAGTGTGATTTATTAATATCCTTTAATTCAAATGATTGTTCTTTTTGCGCAACATCATATAAATCTTTGTTTTTATTTCCAAGAAAATCTTCGATTTTTAACCCCGTTGCCCATTTATGTTTGTTTGTAATAACTGACATAGAATTTGAGTCATTAACAAAAACGGTTGGCATTGCGTTTGCGGCAGCTTTTGTATCATATAAATCTTTAAAGGAATCTTCTGCCAATGGCTCAATTTTTATTTTTCCCTTTCCATATTTATTAAATTCAGCAGCTAATTTTTGATAAACTCCAAATTCAGAAGTTCTGACACCGACTTTTATTTCTTTTTTATCAGCTTCTCCCGCAACTTTCATTTCCTGGTCAAACTGTTTACCTACTTCCTTGCTAGTTTGGACTTTCTCATCTTTTTTTCCAAAACCACAAGAAGTAACAGCAATTGGCATAGAAATTGCTAATAAAGAAAAGGCAGTTGTTGATAGAATTTTTTTCTTTTTGTTCATAG
>NZ_PSZO01000033.1 GCF_004335975.1 Mycoplasma marinum | reverse complement strand
AAGATCTATTTTGCAGTCAAATATATGCTGTTGCAATAGTTGGTGCCTTATAAGTATACATAATTATTAATAATTGGGTACAATTTTTTTAATTTTTTTATAAATTTACTTGAATTATTATTTTGAAGACCATTTGTATGTTTTTGATATAAAAAAACCCTTTTATAATAAGAGTCTTAGTTTTATCTAGTCTTTCTTTCTTTTTTTAACTTAATAATTAATGAGTAGCTTCCTCAAATTAAATAACCTATAATAATAAATACTAATAATGAAGTAATTTGTATAGTATTTTTTGCCAATCAAGGCTGATTAGTAATTGGTGGAATCATAACAATAGAAAGAACAACAACCATAATGATAATAGCAACTATGTACATAACTTGTTCTCAAATAGGTATTTTCTTTATTTCTTTTTTATGTGAAAGTACCATTAATGAAATAAATGTTCCTATATATTGTGAAAAGAATAAAAATAAACCAATATCAAGTATTAAATTAAAAGTATCATCAACGTGCAATAACTCTAGCATTAAACCTAATAGCATTAATATAATAGAAATTACTGAATTTAAATAAATAGCAATACCATATTCATCTTTTTTATTCTTTTTAGCAATTCACTTAGGTAAGTAACCATCCTGTGCCAAAACAATAATTGCTCTTGAAGCTGTAATTGTATTAGAGGCTCTTGATGACATTTTATTACTAATAATACCTATTGTATAAATAACAGTACCAGTTGTTCCCATTGTTACTATAAAAATTTTTTGGAATAATTCAACGTTATTTGTATGCAATGTACTCATATTTACACCCATAAAAATTAAATAAAATGAAAAGTATGCAGTAAAAATAGTGAAAAAAATCTTTAATAGCAGTTTTCTAAATTTCTTAACTTCAACTTCTCCTGTTAAAGTTGCAACACCTTCAATTCCACCATAAGCATAAATAAATGAAAGTACAGCACCTGTAAAAGTTATCGCACTAACTTTTGTACTTCCTCAATTAGAATGGAAAGCACCATCTTTTGTAGCTAAATAAATTACCGCAATAACAGAAGTAATAAGAACTAATCATTTCAATACTGCTGCCACCACTATAAATTTAAGTGAAATTTTATATCCAAAAGTAGTAATTACAGTTATTAATATAAAAATTCCAACAGAAATTAAATCATATAACAATGAATGATGTGGATCAATTGTTTTTAAAATTACAGATAAAAACAATGGAGCTGTAACACTTAAAACTGGACCTTGTATGTATTGAGTTCACCCCTGATAAAAACCAGCATGTTTCCCGCCTGATTTTTTACCATAATAATACGAGCCTCCCATTGCATCTGGATATTCATCCGTTGCTCTTGAAAATGCTAAAGCAACACATAAAGCAATAAAAGAAGTTAACATAAATGCCAGTAACCCCAGTGCTTGTAAATTAATAATTTTGCCAATTGTAGCGATGAATCCAAAACCTATAATATAGTTTAAAGAAAATAAATAGAATTTTCTCTTGGACATAGTATTCTTATTTGTCATATAACCACTCCTTTATATTTATTATATTTATTATAAATGATAATGATAGATTAAATAAATATATAAAGTTAAGAAAAAATAGCCTACTATTGCTATTTAAAATACAAGTTTTGAAATGCTATTTATGAAATTAAAAAAATACAATATCGAATATAAATATATATATATTCTTAAAAGTATTTCTATTCTATATTGATAATGGAACTGCTACAACTAAAGCAATGGTTGTGATCGCAAGCAATACAGCTAAAATAATAAAGATTTTATATTTCTTATTTAATCTTTGCAATTTAGATATTTCTTTTTCTTTATTTTCCATATTGTTCCTCCATACTTAAATAATTAATAAAATTATACACTTTTATAAAAAGTAATTAAAATAGTTCAATTAACACTAGATGTATTAGTATTCAAAATTATAGTTAAATATTTGCTTTTTTATTTTCTTAATGCAACACTGGTTTTATTTATATCTAAGAATTTGCGATAGTTATAATAGCAGAAAAACCAGTTATTTTTTTCATTATCTAATTGCTTCAAAAGATAATTTCTCTTTAAATTTATATCACTTAATAAAAAAAACACAACCTTTCAAGGATGTGCTATAAGATTTTTCTTGATACATTAGTTATTTTTTTCGTCTATTTTTATTTTTTTTATTTATTTTCCTTCTATTTATAACCAATAAAGAAAACACAATAAATAATATTGAAATAACAATTCCACTTAAAGTAAGATAATTAATCTCAAAAGTTTCGAATATTTTAAATCAATTATTAATGAAAAATAATGAAAATCAATGGCTATTTATATACTTATCAGAATATGTTAAAATAAATAATATTATAAGAATCATTGCATTAATAAAGCTTTCAACTTTATTAATTTTACTACTAACATTAAGAAAACTAATTATCAAAACACTAAAGGTATAAAGAGTAACAGAAGAATATAATCAAAAAAGAAATATTTTAAAAATCAACATTGTTTCAAATAAATTAGGATTCAAAGAAAAAAATATAATTAAAAACATTAAAGTTTCCATTATGGAACTTGTTATTCCTGTGAAAAAAATAGAAACCAAATAATGTTTTCACTTGAATTTTTCAGATGCTAGTAAAAGAATAATTTCTCCATTTTTAAAATCTTTAAAAATAATTCTAAGTACTAAACTTACTCAAGTATACAAATTGAATAGTATTATATATTTAAATAAAGTTTTTGAAGTATTTTCAGAATTTAATAAAAACATAGTTAAAAAGATAAGGGATAAATAAATGATTTTATAAAATACCTCAGCTATCGCAAATGTTTTTTTGATTTGCGACTTATATATATACTTAATTGTTTGCATTAATTTTTGTTATTTTTTTATTTTCAAACAAAAAAACACTATCTCCTATTTTATTAATTTCCTTATTGTGAGAAATTAATAATATTCATTTATTTATTTTTCATTTATTTATTTTTTCTAATAATTTTTTCACCATTTTTTCGCTTAAATAAATACTTGGTTCGTCAAGTATTATAAAATCAGAATCAATTATTTCAATTAGAATAAGTTTCATAATTTGTTTTTGTCCCCCGCTCAAGGAGCACATTTTTTCAAATTTTAAATCTAAAAAATCTCATGAAATTAGTATTTTATTTATAGAATCTTTATTAATTGGTGTCTTGCGCATATTATTAAAAAAATATATTTTATCAATAACTTTAATGTTTTCAAATAATTTGAATTGTTTTGACAACAAAGAACAATGTATATTTTTATTTAGATATAAAGAATCAACTATATATTTACTCAATGTTGTCTTACCCGCACCATTATTCCCCAATAAAATTGTCACTTCATTTTTTTTAATTTCAATTTTAGCATTATTCAATAGGATTTGATTTTTAATCTTTACATTTATGTCTTCTATTGTTATTGTTGTTGACATATCTCCCCCTTAATAAGAACCAACTTTTTAAATTTAGGAAACTCTTGTTTTGCATGGGTTATCAACAGAATAATTACCTCTTTACTTGCTCCATTTAATTTTTCAAGTAGTATATTTTTATTTTCTTCATCCAAACTAGTCATTGGTTCATCCAAAAATCATATATTTGATTTTTGGATGAAGGCAATTATCATCTTAATTTTTTGTTGTTCTCCCGAACTTAAATCAGAATATTTCTTCTTGATAACAGAATAAATAGAAAATTTATCCAAAATATTTTTAACGGTTTTTTTATTTATTTTTTCATCATCTTTATTATTTATCTTATTAAGAATTAAAAACATTTTAATGATCTGCCCTATATTTAAAGTAAGGATAGAATAAAATTCCTGTGATATATATGAAACATTATTTTTTTTAGAAATTTTTTCCAAAAAAGAATCCATAAAAATAGTTTTCCCAGCACCATTTTCACCAATTAAACGTACTTTATCACCAATATTAATTTCTAAATTATTTTTTCCTATTATAACTTTATTATTTATCTTAATTTTATTAATATCCCAAATAAATGAATCATTTTTAAAATAAAAATTATTTTCGTTGATTTTTATTCTGTTGTTTTTGTTATAAAACACAAAAGCTATTATTATAAGCAAAATTGTTTCAAATAAGATAGTCGTTATATATATTCAAACATCGATATTTTTGATATTTGAAATTATTAAAGAACATAAATTAGCAAACCCCACAGGTGGGAAAAAGAAACCTAAATATCGGTAAAATGTTCCTAGTTTATCAATTAAAATATATGAAGGAATAGTGGAACCAGAAAAAACAAGAAATATTAAAAAAATTATATTCAATACGATATTCTTAGTTTTACTACTTAAACGTATAGAATTTAAAACTACTATTGATATAACAAATGTAAATATCATAATAATTACTGGTAATAAAATTATTAATAAATAATATCAATATTGTCCAATAAAGAATATCAAACTAATTAATATTAAAATTATAGAAAATAAAATAAAGATAAAAATGGAACTTAGTAAAAAAGCAATAAAAGAAGATTTCCTTGAAACTTTATAAGATAAAAATACACTCTCCAATTTTCCTTTTTTAAAATTCATTAAAATATCAACAGAATTCATAGTTCCAATAGAAATTCCTATTAAAGATAAAATAGCAGGAAAAGCATATGAGAATATTCTTTGATCTTGTGTTAAACCCAAAAAAATAAGCGATGCGGTTGGTACAATGAAACAAAAAAAGATATTTTTCTTATTTTTAAGGCTTTCTAAACTTAAAAAATACCATAATACCATTGTTTTTTTAAAAGACATTTTTTTCTCCTTTCATAAATTAATTATACTATCATTATTTCATATGAAATCTTATGCTACTTATATATATCTCTTAAAAAAGGCGAAAAAAAATGACCTTCTGGTCGATTTATCCTAGTTCTCTCAAAACTGAATAGCAGATTGTTTGTTTGGGTATGTTTTGTGACGTACCG
>NZ_PSZO01000032.1 GCF_004335975.1 Mycoplasma marinum | reverse complement strand
ATTAGAGTTCAAAGATGTTTGGATAATAAAACACCATACGAATATTCTCGCATGATGTCCAACACTTTGAGTGTGTCTTAATTTTTTATCCTAATATATGCTAAAAGCAAGCATTTAATTATTGTTAATTATGATCAGTTTGAAATAAGTTCGGGTGCAAAATCTGCAAGCACTTTAACTGCAAAGTATAAGAATGGTTGAGTTCTAAAGTCATAACTTGAATGTCCTATTATACTCATAACTAATGTTTTTCCCACTTCCATTTTAGCTTTTGGTGATCAATTTAAATCCAATATATTTTGTGTTGAGTTTTCAAAATTTGTAAGTGAATTCAAGAATTTTCCATAATTTTCTTGATTATTCATCTTAGCTTTTATTGGAGGTAATGTTTTTTTAATTATTTGTTCCAAGGCTTTTTTTGAAGAAGAATTCAATGTTCCGTATTTTACTTTGAAATTTTCTATTTTTTCAACAAGAGGAGTTGATTCAGTTAACAAATTACTTAATCCAGGTAAAGCACCTTTCATAATTGAAATATTACCACTTACATTTTCACCTGCTGTACCATAAATAATCATTTCCAACTGGTCCAGAATTAATTGTGTTAATTTTTCATCATTATTAAAAATTGAATTTATTTTAGTGCCTATGAAATATTCATCTGCTTTATTAAAATTAATTGTTGTAGGATTTATTGTAAAAACTGTTCCAGTATTATCATTTTCAAAACCATCAAAATCTACTCCAAGAGAACCAACTTTTCAACTATCCATTGATCCACCTTCAGAAAAAGTAACTCTTGATCTTAAAGAATTTTTACTTAAATCTGTATATATTTCAGTTGTAAGGTGAACGTTTTTTATTGTTTTAATTTCTTTTACATATTCGTCAAATTCTTTAGCATTAAATTCTTTTTCATTATTTGGTTTTTCAGTGATTGTTCCATTAAATAAGTTAGAAGATATCCAAATCGACTCGTTATTCATTCCTCCATTTTTTATTCCGGTTTGTTGATTTCTTATATAAGATCTTGTTAATAAATCTTCTGGTTTAGCTTTTGAACCATCAGCATTAAGGGGTGTTTTCATTTTTGCATCTAGTTTTGTTCAATCGTTTCAAGAATTGGCTTGAACATTAGATTTTTTAACAAATGAATCAATAGATTTTTCCATATCTGGTGAAAGTTTATCACCTGTTAATGTATCATAAATAATTAAATCAAAGTATTTTTTATCATTCTTGATAATCTTATATTCTTTATCATTTTTGTCCTTATCACCACTTACAAAATCAGAATTTGCAAAAACTAATGTTCTTTTATGTAGTTCTGGCAATTTATCTATTTTTGATTTAATATTTTGGTTAACTTTAATTAAAGTATTTTCAAATTCCGCTTTTGTTTTAACCGCATATAATTCCTCTGGTTTTCAACCTTTTGAATCTTTATAAGCACTTCTTGAATCTCAATAAATTCTATATTTTCCAACAACTTTTCATTTGTTATTTTTGATATTTTCATTATTTTTTCGTGCACCAAAAAGATTTAATTGTGGATAGTTGAATGACGTTGTCTTTGCATTGCTATCAAAAAGTGAAAAAGGATTTCCAATTGATTCCATTAAATTGATTCCATTAACATATTTATCAACTTCTTTATCAGATCTGAATTGAACTAGTCCGTCTCCATTAGTTTTGTCTCCATCATTGTTATTTACAATTTGATTTAAATCGCCACTTTTTTCATCTTTTGAACCGCAAGAAATAACTGTTGCTATTGGTACTGCAATCACTGTGACTGCAGCTAATGCACCAAGAGATATTTGTTTTCTGTTTAATTTCATTTAAAGCTCCTTTATAATATCTTGTTTTTAAAGTGCAAATAAAAAAGCACTATGCTTTATTTTAACAAATAATACTTTTTTAATCAAATACACTTTAATTAATCTTTTTATAAAACTATCTTGATGATCAACTAAATTTTTTGCTTATAAATCAAACACTTCCTGAGAATACTATTGCAGGTAAAACAATGTTTAGAATCCTTTCTGTTATACTAAATAATTTAATATTTTGTAATAGGAACATATCTAATCATGTGTAATCATTTTTAGCTATATAATCACTATAAATTGATGCAAACCTTGTTGGGTCTCCACCAGTTTTATCATCTCCTTGGAAGTATTGAGTTATAAAGTCTCTAACCTTATCGATATCAGGGATCTTTCTAATTCCTCAACTCTCTGTAAAGTTAAAGATATTATTTCCTGAAGATATAAATGATTGGTCTGTAAAAATTAATCTAAATAAAGTTGGATCATTACCTACGAAAAATAGCTTATTCATATTTTCAAGCGCATCCTTATATTCTTTACCATTAGAAATATTTTTTGTAAGGAATTTTTGGATTATCTGTAAATCATGGATATTAATATATCATGCACTATTCGCAGTTGCTGGTCCACCACTTGCATTTTTAAGAGTAACTTCAGTATCAAAACCTTTTAATTTAGTTAAATTTTCAAAGAAATCACCATATTGAAGTGAGAAATTAGCGTCTACTCTAAAGTATCTAACTCCATTAATTATTTTGGAATTATCAAGAACAGCATTTCCTGGTTCATTTTTGAAAATTAATGCTAGTTGCTCTTTGCTATTAATGTGTTCAAGAGCAGAACCTAAATGGCTAAGTGGTGTGGTAGCTATAACAATGTTACCTGTTGTATATCTAAAAATAACTAATCTTGACAATCATTGCATTATTTTTGATTCTGCAACAATATCAAATGTTAGAACCATACCAGATAAAAACATAGAAGGAAGAACAATTATTAAAGAAGTGGTTAAAGCTTGTTGTGGAGTTTTTGCAAATGTAGCAATAACTAAACCGATACCTAACGACATAATAATGTGAATACCATTAGCTGCTATAAAAGATCAAAAACCTTTAGCTGATGTAAGACCTGAATAAAGACCTCATTTTACATGTCCACTTGGGAACACTTTATTATAAAATGCAGCCATACCAACAATCAAAATAGCTATAATTGCACCCACAATCATCGCAACATAATAAATAATTACAGCAGTTGCAAATCTCCGTGGGTTCACTGGAGTAGAACCAATATATTTAAATAGTGTTGAATTTTTTAATTCCATAATACCAAGAGGCATAACTTGAACAGCAATGAACATTGTTACAAGTGAAATAATACCTGGCAATACATATTCAGTACGCATAATACCGCCTAATATTACAAGTAATATAGATGGAAATATAAATACTAAGATTGGACCATAAATTGTTTTTCAGAAGTATGAATTTAATAATTTAAGAGTTGCTCTCATTATTTACCACCTCCCAATAATTTTAATTTTCTCTTTTTTTCTTTTTTCTTTTTGTTGCTTTTATCTATTTTAAAATCAGAAGAAGTCTTATTATTTTGATTACCAAATTCAATATGTTTACGCATGAAATTATCAAGTGATCCATATTCTTTTTCAATATCTTTGATAAGACCTTGAGCAACAATTGTTCCTCTATCAAATACGATTACACGATCACATATTTTAGTTATTTCCTCTGTGTGGTGAGAAATAACAATTGCTGACATATTATTAGCTGATAGCAGTTCATCTGTAAATTTAATGATTTCCTCTCTTGCTGAAATATCTAGTCCAGTTGAAAGTTCATCCATAATTACAATTTTAGGTTTATGTAAAACGGAAAGTAGAATATTTAATTTTTGTCTTTGCCCCCCTGAAAGTGATCTTGAATTCTTATTATAGAATTCTCCCATTTGAAAAATATCAAGTAATTTTTTAAGCTGCTCAGTTGTCATATCTAAGTGGTGTACATTACGAGCAAACATTATAATATCTTTAACCGTTAAACCAGAAGGATAATTTGAATCTTGAAATTGCATTCCCATTGATTCTTGAGGAACATTTTTATATTCAAAACCATAAGTTATTTTTCCTTCATCCCCTTTATTAAGACCCATAATAATTTCTGAAACTGTTGTTTTACCAGCACCATTACCACCGATAAGACCAACTCTTTCGCCACTTTTAATCTCGAAAGAAATACCTTTAAGAGCTTGTACTTCTCCGTATGATCTTTTGATATTCTCTAATTTTAAAATTGGAACTTCTTTCCTATCTTTTTTAAGTTTGTCTAATTCCTTATTCAAGATAGTTATTTTTCTTTTAGTATTTGTCTTTTTGGTTTTTAATTCTTTAAAATTTTTATCTCCATCCACATCTTTCTTAGCTTTTAACTTAGTCATCTTTTTGTCGATCTCTCCCATGTCCTTATCAACACTAAGTATTTTCTTTTTAAGATCTTGTATCTTTAAAATAAGTTCGTCTTGACAAATTGAGAAATCATTATTTTTTTTCTTTAATTCATTTCTTTTCTTGATATTCATGAAAGTATTATAACATTTTAAATTAAAAACCCTATTTTGCTAAGTTTTCAATTATTAGTAAATTCACTAATTGCATGAAAAACTTAGAAAGATTTATATTTACCCAGAAAGTTAAAGGTATAGTAATTAATGCTACTTTAATATTATTTTATTGAAAGTTACGCACCTAAATAAATACAATTAAAATAAAATATTTAAAACAATTGAAAATATTAATAACTAGAAATATTGTTATTGACAGTGGTTTAAATCAAATAACTAATCTACATATAACAGCGAATCATTGCAGTCTTTTGAATATTTATTAATATCAAAAATCAATGAAGACATAAAAAAATATGGCGCCATATAAAAGCAAAAAAATAATACAATTTCAATGTATAAAATATGTTTTACAATCAACTCTAATATAAGATATGAATTTAGCTTTTTTAGCATTACCTGCTTTAAAGTGTTATTAAAAATAGATGTATAAGAAGAAAAAGTTATTGTCATAGAGGTAATGTATTAAATTTTGTGTAACTCCTATGTTGTAAAATTACAATAAAGGAGTTTTTATTATGAAAAACAAAAAAGACAAAACATTTCAAGAAGAA
>NZ_PSZO01000031.1 GCF_004335975.1 Mycoplasma marinum | reverse complement strand
TCAGTTATTTTTGAAGCGATTGCGCTAGCTTTATTAGTTGGTACTTTGATAGTTGCTGAGCCATTTAAGATAGTTTTAAGTGTGTCAAAATTGTTTTTTTGCAACTTATTTGCGTCTAGTTCTGCATCTGAAAGTTGTTGCACATCTTTAGTTAATGCAGTTGAGTCTGGTGTTGTAGCACCTGAAGTTGTCATTGTTACACTAATTGATATTGTTCCGTCAGTTGCTCCTGTTGCTGAAACAACAAATGTTGAACCATTACCATTGATAGAAGTTAAATCTATTCCTAGTTGATCTTTAAGCGAAGCAACATCAGTTATTTTTGAAGCGATTGCACTAGCTTTATTAGTTGGTACTTTAATAGTTGGTGATCCATTTAAGATGGTTTTAAGTGTGTCAAAATTGTTTTTTTGCAACTTATTTGCATCTAGTTCTGTATCTGAAAGTTGTTGCACATCTTTAGTTAATGCGTTTGAGTCTGGTGTTGTTGTACCTGCAGTTGTCATTGTTACACTAATTGATATTGTTCCGTCAGTTGCACCTGTTGCTGAAATTGCAAATGTTGATCCATTAATAAAAGTTAAATCGATTCCTAGTTCATCTTTAAGTTTAGCAGCATCAGTTATTCTTGAAGCAATTACACTAGCTTTATCAGTTGGCACTTTAATAGTTGTTGCATCATTTAAAATAGTTTTAAGTAAGGCGATATTATTGGCTTGTATCTCATTACTAGTTACAATATTCACTTTTTCTTCGTTTATAACTTTTTCGATTACAGGACTAGGGGTTCCAGGAAAACCCTTTGTAGTTAATTGGATATAGACAGTTATGTCACCTTTATTATCGCCTTTTGCACTAACGGTTACTTTTGACCCTTTTATTTTAGTTAGATCAAGACCCAACTCTTCTTTGAGCGAGTCAACATTTTCTATTTTTTTAGCAATTTCCTTAGCATCTTTACCTTTTTCCTTTATATAAGGTTTTTTCATTAGCGATTTTTTAATTAATTCTAAGTTTTTTTCATTTAACTCTTTAGGATTTTCTTTTTTTGTTATGTTTTTCGGTTCATGTGTATTTACATCTTTTGTATCCCTTTTTTTCTGATTAAAATTTTTATTTTCAGTCTTGCCACAAGATACAACAATACTAGCAGTAGATACTGTTAATATTGCAGAAAGCAATGTTGTTTTTAAAATAATTTTTTGTTTAGTCTTCATATTTGACCTCCCATATTTATTTAAGTTACTATTTTATATAAATAAATACTTTTTAATTTTATCTAATGAGTTTTGTGGATATAGTAAAAAACAAACTTAAAAACAAATTTTATCAAGTGGACTAAAAAACAATATTTTGAATTAAAAATATTAAATAAAACAATTTAAATAAGACCCAAAAAAAGATATCTCTATAAAAATATTGATAATTTCAAGGTATTTAATCATAAAATGTGTTTTATATATTTAATTAAAAGATTATTTTAAATGAAAAATGAATGCAATTAAAGATAATACATACCGAAATTTTATACACTTTGCCTAAATATTAAACTTCTAATGATATTTTTAATTCACATTATTCCATATACTTTTTCAAAATAAATCAAAAAAATAGATAAAAAAACATACTACCAGAAATCACAAAGACATAATATATAAGATTAGTAAATATAAGGATATATTAAAAAAACACCAACAAAAGTTGGTGCTATATAGTTGCTTCATATAATTAAGATTTGTTCTAGTGAACATGAATCAAAAGTATTAATAATGCAGACATAAACCCAATTACAAATAACATCATTGTTATATGTCATTTGGCATGTGAAATGTTTTGATCGATAAATTCCGGTATCAATTCTATAATTGATGTAAACACTAAAATTGAACCAGAAATCACAAAAATCATAGGCATTAATCACACAACATCTTGAATACCTTCTCCAATATAGGCACCAATAAACATTAGTGGTACAAGCAGCAATTGAATAACTAAGGTATAGCCCATAGCTTTCCATTTATTTAATCCCATTTCAATTTGTCTATAATAAATAGTTAACATCTCAGGAATAGTATGAATAATGAATGCTACAATAGCTGCAATTGTTATCCCTGAATGATTTGTACTCATCCCATGAATCATTAAACCAAGAGATATACCAGCTGGTAGTTTATGAAAAGCTAACAGGGTTATTACTGTCAATTTAGATTTTGCAGATTGTGCTTCTTTAATATTAAAAATGTGATCTCCGTGGTTATGATCATCATGATTACCATGCACTTCTCCAGCTTTTTTAATAAATATATGCCTTGCTAGGAAAGATCCACCCATTCCTAGTGTAACTCCCGCTACAGCAACACCCGCCATTATTAGTATTACTTCCCATTGTTCATAATGATGAGCATGAGATGCTGCACCATGGTTATGAGAATGACCTCCACTTAATTGTTCTTGAAGTTCCATCATAGGTTGTGCAATTAGTCCATATAATCCTAGAACTAATATAAAACCTGCTGAAAATGAATATAAATATATATTTGATTTTCTTTTAATAGTTGGTTTTACAATTGGTAATATCAACCCTAAGATAATAGGTATTAAAAGAATAACAGCACTGAATATCAAAACTTTTAAGGAAAGATCTAAATTATTAAATCCTTGCATTTTTCCTTCTTTCTATACAACAATAATAACACAACTGGTACTTTTACTGGTACTTTTTTTATTTTTATATTTTTAGAAGGTTTTTAAATGTCGAATCTTTTAATAATAACTACATCTTTTTTATTAATGTTTAAAAAGTTTATAGTGCCCACTGGAAAAAAATAAACAAAATGTGCACTAGCAAAGTACTTAGAAAAATATCCAGGATTAACACTTATAAAAGTTTTCAATACTTTACCATCTCTATCTGAAACTACAACATCATAATTTTGATTAAAAAATATTGTCTGGAAACCTTTTTTATTTCTTAATAAATATCCTGTTTCATATTGTGGTATTTGAAAATTTTTTAACATTTTAATAGTTTTGGCAGTAGAGGTATTATTCATTATTTTTCATTTAGGAATAATTTTATCATTTACGGATAGATAAAATTCTCTATTTTTTATGCTTTTTTTATTTTTTCTTGTAAAAATATACTTGATATTTGTGATATCTCTTAATTTCATATTAACTTTATTATATAATATATATACTTAAACAATAAAATAACTAATTGGCTTAAAAGGAGAATAATGGCAGGACATAGTAAATGAGCAAATATTAAACATAGAAAAGCAGCACAAGATTCAGCAAGATCAAAAATCTTTGCAAAATTTTCAAAAGAAATAATGGTAGCTGCGGCTGCAGGTGGAGGGGATCTTGCTACAAATGCACCTCTAAAATTAGCGGTTACTAAAGCTAAGGCAAAATCAATGCCGGCAAAAAATATTCAAAAAGCAATTGATAAAGCTACAGGTGTTGGTGCTGCTGGTGCAGTATATAAAGAGACTATATACGAAGGTTACTTACCTGGTGGTATCTCAATTATGGTTATGTGCCTTTCGGACAATCACAATAGAGTTTCAGCATCAGTAAAATCACACTTCAATAAAACTGGAGGGTCATTAGGTAAAAATGGATCAGTTTCATATATTTTCGATAGGAAAGGTATTTTGGAATTTCCACTAACAATTGGTGATGAAGATACTATAATGATGACATCTTTAGAGGTAGGTGCCAGTGATTTTGAAAAAGGTGAGGAAACATATATTGTTACCACAGAAGCAACTGAGTTTTCAAAAGTTAAGGAAAACCTTGAAAATCAATTAGACGGACTTACATTTTCAACAGCTGAGGTTACATATGAACCAAACATGACTGTTAAAGTTGATCCTGATAAAGCACAAAAAATTCTTGATGCTATTGATAGGTTTGAAGATGATGACGATATACAAGAAGTATTCCATAATTTAGACCCTGAGTCTTTTGAGTAAATAATTTAAATAGATATAACTTTTAGAATAAATAAGCGTTAGCAGTAGCTATCGTTTTTTAAAATTTATTATTTGCTCCGGTCTTTTGTTTATATTAATTCAATCTAATATATAGAATTATTCATATTTGTGAATCACAATTGTTATTTCAAGTATTAAAAAAAGTCTTTTGTTTTATAATTTATTTATGTCATTAATATTTTCAGATATAGACGGAACAATATATGGTCCGGAACACAAAATACATCCAGAATTAAAACCAAGAATCAGAGAGGCGAAGAAAGATTCAGTAATGTTCAACATTGCAACTGGAAATGGTCCTTTTACATCCATTAAAGAACTAGCGGAAGAATTGGGAGCTAAATACCTTATAAATTCAAATGGTGCAGGTATTATAGATATGGTAAGCGGCGAATTTATTCACAAAAATATGATTTTAGCAAAAGATGCAAATATAGCATTATCATTTGCAAATGAACTAAAAATACATGCAGATTGATGAAATGAGGATTCATTATTTTGTAACGAATTTGTTTCTGAAGAGGCCAAAAAACTTATAAAAGAAGCTATGGCAACTAAGGGACCAGAAATTCAAATTGCAAATAAAATAGAAAAAGATATATTCAAGATAGAATTTTACGATCTTAATGTTGAAAAAATTGATAACCTACAAAAATCTTTAGAGAATGAAGGTTTTACAGTAGCAAGAATGAAACCAATACATATTGAGGTAACTAAGCCAGGGGTTTCTAAAGCTCATGCTATGGAGATAATATGTGAAAAACATAATGTTGACATAAGCAAGGTTATGTCAGTTGGTGACTCTGCAAATGATGAGACTATGTTAAAGGCAGCTGGTTATTCTTATGCAATGGCAAATGCTCCTAAAAAAGTTAAAGAATGAGCCAAATTTCACACAACTGCTTATAATCAAAATGGAGTTGGGATGGCGATAATAGATTTTCTACATAGAACAAAAAAATATAGGCAATAAGGAATGAGTGTTGAAATAAAATATTGCAACATGTCAAACCAAGACCTTAAAAAATAATTACTCCGATGTAATTATTTTTTTAATATGCAATTTTATATTCTCTTTTGTTATTTTATAGTTTGTATGATGCATTTTTCATAGCATAACTTGCAATATTGGAATGCCAAATAATGATGTTATCAGCAATATTGCCATATTCACCCTTGTGTAATTTTTATTCTTATGGAAATTAAGTAAAGTAAATGTTCATGCTATTGAAGTAATAACAATAAATTCTAAAATGGAAAAAATGATATTTAAAACTTTATTGTTATTAATATTCGTGATACAAATAATTCACATAATACTGCCAAATATGAATAACATGAAATCTAAAAATAACATGAAATATATAATATATCTAAGTTCCATCGTTGGTTTCTCTTTAATCATTTTTATCCGCCTTTTTTAAATTTTACATTATTTAAACATATTTTATTGTTTTGGGTTGCTTAGAGGTATATAATTATTATATGAATAAAATTAAAATAAAAGGAATCCCTTTTAAATTAAAAGGGAATCCAATCACAAAGGGAGAAGTTTTAAAATTCAAAGCTAAAGGAACAAATAAAAAAGACTTTGAATTAGAATCAGTAAAAGGGACTAAAGTAATTTCTATATTTCCAGATATAAATACTAGTGTTTGTGATCGTCAAACTCAAGAAATAGCAAGATTAGCCAATGAAAATAAAAATATAACTTTTATTTCTATTTCAATGGATACTCCAGAAACACAATCAAAATGATGTGCAGCGCACAATATAGATAATATTTTGATAGTTTCAGATGAAGAATATAAAGAATTTGCAGATAAAACAAATATTTATATCACTAAAATAAAAAAACATGCAAGAGGATTTATTTTATTGGATGAAAATAATATAATTCAAGACATGGTATTAAATGAAGAAATTGCTAAAGATCCAGATTTTGATTTACTAAATACTTGATTGTAGAAAAATTAAATATATAAATTAACTTTTTAACTCCTATTATATAGGGGTTTTATTTTAATATTGTTAAAAATAAGAAGCTTTTTTATAACCTTCCCTGAATTTGTTAGCAAATCATTTCTCATATTTTAAAATTTATAAAATTGACAAATATTTTATTTCTCACCGCCAATTTACTTGAAAGATATAAAAAAACTTTTATTACTATAATCCTTCATTATAAGCCTTTAAATTTAGCACAAATATTTAAATTCAGTACTCTTTAATTACTTCCGCCACAATATAAATCCACTTATATATAGATAATTAAATATAGTTTACCCAAAATATCAATTCGATATTTTATTTCCTCTAATATTTAGCAATAAAAAAAAGAACTTCCTTTGAAGCTATATTAGGATAAAAATTTAAGACACAACTCGGAAAGGGTGGTGTCTTTTATGAAACATTATAAATTTAAAGATAAATTGTGGGCATTAAAACAA
>NZ_PSZO01000004.1 GCF_004335975.1 Mycoplasma marinum | reverse complement strand
AACTAAAATACCTTTTGCAATAATTATTTGTATTTTATGACCCCATATATACCTTTGCCTTTATGTATATAAACCCCTTTAGTAAAATTTGCCACTTGGGGACTACACAATGTTTAATGCATTAACATTAACACACTACTTCACTGACTCCTTTTTAATATTTTGGTAAGTCAATATATTTATTTCATTAATTTTATTATTGACATTTTTATTAAAATTGAAAGCATTTATCAATAACAACACTAAGCAGCATACATTGATTACTGGTAACCAATAATATCATTTTAATTTTGCAACTTTAAATAATTCAAAAGTACTTCTTTTAGTTGTTAAATCAATTTCAAGAACTTTCTCGATGTGCTTTATATTTGATTCATTAATCTCTACAGAATTTATGATCTTTCTTAAACACTTAGCTTTTAATGTAGTTAAAAATGAAGCAGATAAATAACAAATTAAGAGTGTTGCAGAAATAGAAATTCAAATGTTCGAAAATTCTTCTTCACTTAAAGAAAGGCTTTTTTTAATTTGGGACTTCACTTGAGTTTGCAAAAAGATTGACATAATTAATAATAATAAAAAACCAATAAATCACATCTTAAATTCCAACATATTTGAAAAAGAAATACTTTCTCTTTTAAATTCTCTTTTTAATTTAATATTTTTAGTAAGTTTTTTTTGTCTTTCATCTTCTGCGGGGTCTTCATTTATCAAATCAAAATTAATTTCCTGCATTTCCTTTTCTTTTTCCTTTTTACTGATTACAAAAAGTAAGCACGCAAGAAAACTAGCTATATTTATAAAAGGAAATCAATAGCAAAAGCTTATTCTACATGTTTTTAAATTAAATCAAAAAGTTTTATCTTCTGAAATATTTAATTGAAATTTTTTCTCTAAATATTGTATATTTTTATTATTTAATTGGGCTTTTTGTATAACTTTTTTTCTTAAATCATATTCATAAAAATAAATATGAATATAAGCGAAGAAGTAGGCTCATTCTAAAAATAAAGTCACTTCTCCAAAGAATTTAATGTTATATCATGCGGAGGCATTTTTTAATTCTTCATTATTGAAATGAAAAATAATTGCTCCTAAAATTATGATTAATAATAAAAGTAATTGAACCAATAATAATTTGAATGCCTTTGCTTTATATATATTTTTTAAGAATATTAGTGATTGGTTATTTGTTATTTTTCCCGGTTTATTTAACATTATTTTCTCCTTTAATGATTTTTAACTCTTGTAATATTTTATTAGAAATAAAAACTAAAATCTCTCCTATAGTATGATTAAAACGTTTATTTTCAGCTTTTTTGAAAAAGGAGTACATATATTTTCTCCTAATTTATAACGCCTTTTCAAATGCAGAAAAAGATCATCGAATACTTTTATCCAGTAATAAAAATTATCTTTTCAATTAAATCCGTATAATATCTTGCTCTTAATAAGAAAACAATACATATTTTCAATCAAGAGATATAATTTCATTTATTTCCTCTTCAATTTTTATTCGTTTATCATTTTTTAATAAAAAATGCAATATCTTACTATATGTACATCAAGACACATTCAAAAGACTAATTTTGCTTTAATTTATTGTCCATTTTTTGTGGATTTGATGCTTTATGATTCATTCTATTTTTACTTTTCTATCGTTTGAAATAACTTCGAAGCTTCTCAAAAAATGATTGTTGTGAATTACTCTAATATTTCCAAATTTTCTCATTAATTCCTTAAAAATTAATTCATTATTTTTAAGGAATTAACAGTATTTATTATTAAAACTATATCTTGAGGAGTTCTGCAAGGTAAATTATTTTGTAAAAATAATACCAAGTTATCTTTTATAACGAAAGAAAATTTTAATTCTGATAACTTGTTGTTTGCCCCAAATATATCATCATTTATTTAATCATAATATTAAAATTATATGTTATATTCCAGTAATCAAAGTTACTTTAAAATAACATTAATTAAAGTTTATATGTGAGTGATATATAAGTATATTAAAAAGATACATATGAATTGAAAATGTTGAAAAAGGACATTTTTTTATCGTTTAACTCTGGTAAAAAATCACTTCTAGACTTGCATTTACCAATTGAGCAAGAAACAATCATACTTAGAAACTTAAAAGAGAAATATTGAATTGAAAATAGGCAAAATTAATACCACGAATATTCCAACTTATTCAGTAGTAGCACCTCGTCTAAATTATGGATCCAGAACATATAGTTCAAGGCGTTACAGACCTGATGGAGAATACATTGATAGAACTCTTTTGGTATTTCAAAAGTTACCTCATACATTTTGAATAATTTTATTTATTATTCTTTTATCTTGTGTTTTGACATAAAAACTACACTCCTTTCGTGAAGTGTAGAATTTATTTACCTCAGTTTATTAACAAAGGTTTTTTATAATCTATCTTTGTAATCAAATTTATTATTATTTTTTATTAAATTCTTCAACAAGTGCTTGAACATCTGATTCAGTTTCAGATACAACAGCTTTAGCAGCTAATGCTTGTGCATCTTTTAAATTAATTTCTGAAATTTGTTTTCTAGCTTTAAGTATTGAAGTAGCTGACATTGAGAATTCATCAAGTCCAAGTCCAACAAGAACAGGAACTGCGTTTTTATCTCCAGCCATTTCACCACACATACCAACTCATTTACCTTGAGCATGTGCCCCGTCGATAGTCATCTTAATTAAATTAAGAATTGAAGGGTTAAGAGGTTGGTAAAGGTAAGAAACTTTTTCTGACATTCTATCAGCAGCCATTGTATATTGCATTAAATCGTTTGTACCAATAGAGAAGAAATCAGCATATTTAGCAAATCTTTCAGCATTTGCTGCAGCAGCTGGAACTTCAACCATCATACCTACTTCAATATCTTTCATTGGAGCAACTTCATGCCCTTCTTTAACAAGTTCAGCATGAACTTCTTCAAGAATTGATTTAGCTTTTTTAAATTCATCAATTGTTGCAATCATTGGGAACATGATAGCAAGTTTACCGAATTTAGAAGCACGCACAAGAGCTCTTAACTGAGTCTTAAATACTTCAACTTGATCAAGACATAAACGAATAGCTCTATATCCTAAAAATGGGTTCATTTCTTCTGGGAATTTATAGTATGAAAGAGTTTTATCTCCACCAATGTCAAGAGTTCTAACAACAACTCTATGACCTTTCATATTTGAAAGAACTGATTTATAAGATTCAAATTGTTCTTCTTCTGTTGGTCAATCAGAAGCATCCATATATAAGAATTCTGATCTAAATAAACCTACAGCTTCACCATCATTTTCTAAAACACCCGCAACATCATTAGGTGAACCTATGTTACCTGCAAGTTCAACTTCATGACCATCAGCTGTTTTTGATTCTTTACCAATAAAGGCTTTAAGTTCTTCAGCTTCTTTTGCAAGAGCTTCTTGTTTTTCTTTGTATTCTGAAACTTGTGCTTCAGTAGGATTGATAATAACGATTCCTTCATCACCATCAATTATTAAAGTATCTCCAGTTTTAACTTTTTCAGTTATATCTTTAAGACCTAAAACAGCAGGGATTTCTAATGATCTTGCCATGATAGCAGAGTGAGATGTTCTACCACCAATATTAGTTGCAAATCCTTTTGCAAATTTTTTGTTTAATTGTGCTGTGTCAGAAGGAGTTAAGTCTTCACCAACAACTATAACTTCCTCATCAATTGCAGAAACATCAGATGATTTAACACCAGCAATAGAGTTAATAACTCTCTTAGCAACATCTTTAATGTCAGCTGCTCTTTCTTTCATATAAGCATCTTCCATTGAAGCAAACATTTCAGCATATTTACCAAATACTTCATTTGTTGCTCATAATGCATTAGCTTCTTCTGATTTTATTAATCCTTTAACTTCATCAATCATCATTGGATCTGAAGCTACTTGAATATGTGCATCAAATACAGCTGCGTGTTCTGCATCTAGGTTTTTAGCTGCTCTTTTCTTGATTTGTTCAATTTGAGCAATAGTATCCTTAATTGCACTTTCTAATTTTTGAGTTTCTTGCTCAATATTAGCTTTTTCTTTTTTTATTTCTACGTGTGCCTCAACAAGTTCAAATACTTTAGCTATTGCAATACCTGATGATGCTCCTATTCCTTTTAATTCCATTATTTCTCCTTAATAATATTTATTGTTTAAATTTTGTAATAAAAAAAATAACCTAAAAATTAAATTAGGTTGTTTTTTTTCATTGTTGATTTGATTTCTGCAATCGCAGCATCAGCATCTGAGCCTTCGGCTGTGATAGTGATTTCATCACCTTGTTTAACACCTAGTGCCATGATATTCATAATTGATTTTAAATTTCCTGATTTACCATTTGTTTCAATTTTGATTTCTGAATCAAATTTTGAAGCTGCTGAAACAGTAACTGATGCAGGTCTAGCATGTAACCCAACTGGGTCTGTAATCTTTGCTGTAAATTGTGCCATTTTAATTTCTCCTTTAAAAATGAATTTATATTCACCTATTTTTAACTATTTAATTATAACAAAAAGTTAAAAAAATACAACTTGTTTATACTTGTTTACATCATAGGGAAAACAATCCTTAAAAGTGTAGTTTTTGCCTTTTGAAAAATATTCATATCTTGCCATGGTTTAGCCTTTAATAATTCTGATTGTTTTTCATATCTTTTAAATACTTCGATTAATTTTTTAGCCTCTTCGCCCTCAAAAAGCATTAAATTTTCAAATTGCGAGAAGAATGAACGCATATCTATATTCATCGTTCCAAGGTATGCGGTTTTATCATCAAAAATACCAGCTTTTGTATGAATGAATTTTTCCTTAACTATATATACCTTAACTCCATATTCTTCTAAAATTCTTGCATTAGCCTTTGATGCTTCATACGCAGATTTTTTATCTGGTGCACCTGGTAAATAAAGTTTTACTTCTACTCCAGAAAGTGAAGCATGTCTTAAAGCCCCCATTATTTCTTCAGTTGGAATAAAGTAAGGTGTTGATAATTTAATACTCTTTTTAGCCTTAGAAATCCAATGAACTAGTGAATCTTGCATAATTGGAACACGTATCTCAGGACTGTCTTCAATGTGTATTGCGTTATTTTTAAAATCAGACTTTATTTTAGGTGCGTATTTTTCCACGTCAAGAACTTTTTTATTAATTAATTTTCAATCATTTATGAATTGTAAGGAAAAGGATCTAACCGCTTGTCCTTCCACTCTCATAACAAGATCTTCTCAAATTCCATAATTTTTTGAGTAGTTAACATATTCATCAGTTAGATTTATCCCACCAGTATAACCGATCTTGCCATCTATACTCATATATTTTCTATGTGATCTACAACCATTTTGAGATGAAATAAAAGGAAACCTAACTTGGTCATAAATAGAAATCTTCAATCCTTTTTTCTTTAAATCAATCATTTCATATCAAGGTAAGGCTCAACGTCCGAAGTCATCCACAATTAATCTAACTTCAACACCTTCTGAAATTTTTCTAATGAAAATCTCTTTCAACTCTTCTCAAACTTCACCAGATTTAATAATGTAATAGTTTAAATGTATAAATTTTTTAGCCTTATTTAAATCATCATACATATGCTTAAATGCATACATACCATTATCATAAATTTTCAAATCAGCATTAAGGATTGGTGTTTTTGAAAATTTTGTTTGCTTATTCATTATTACATTATCGGTTTTAACTGATTTTTCTTGAATTAAATAAGTTTCTTTATATTCCTCGTGAAATTCTTCAAGACTTTTTCTTCCTTTAAATCTTCTACCAAAGATTAAATAAATAAATAATCCTATAATTGGTAATAAAATCATCATTAATAACCAAGATGTTTTTGCTGCAGTATGCCTTACTTGACCAAAAACCATGATAGCTCAAATTGCAGTTACTGAATATATAGCCATAAATGTAACCAAGGCTCAATGCACACCAAATAAGTAAAGTGTATAAAATAAATAAACTATACCAGCCATGGCTAATAATGTAAAAATTAACGTGAATATTCTTTGAACTATTTTCATATAAACAAATTATAAAGAAAAAAGCGACCTTTGCGGTTGCTTTTAACATATGGCGGGCTAGAGAGGATTCGAACCTCCGCGGGGATTGCTCCCCCTACATCCTTAGCAGGGACGCCTCTTCGGCCAACTTGAGTACTAGCCCATATTTAGGTCAATTTAAATGACCGTCAATAATAGTATACCAATACTTATGCCAAAAAAGATAAGAATTGATAAAGCATCTATTAAAGTTGTAAGTAATGGAGCAGCCATTACAGCTGGATCTAACTTCATTTTATGTGCAATAAGTGGAAGTAATCCCCCAACCATCTTTGCAAAAATAATTACTAAAAATAATGAAATTGATGCAGCAAATGAAATCCAAATGAATGCAAATGAATGTGTGTGTGATGGTTGAGACAACAATAAGCTTTCGCCAGAGGGTGCAGTTTGAACACCATAATAAATCAATAATCTTGCAAAGTTTGCAATTGCAAGAACTCCACCAACCAAAGAACCGGTACCCAATTCTTTTCTCATAACAGCAAATGTTTTGTCCTTTTGGATTTCACCCAATGCAATACCACGCGTAACCATTGTACTGGCTTGTGAACCGGCATTACCAGCAGCTCCAGATATTACTGGAACAATTGCAATAAGCGCAGAAGTCAATATAGCAGTTGTTATTGCTGATGTAGTTTCATGTAATGATTTTGCAGCAATAGACATAAAGGAGTCTAATACAATTTGTGATAACGTTGAAGAAATCATTAATAGTAGAAGTCAAAATACACGAGATCTAAATAATTTAAGTATTGATGTTTTTAAGTAAGAACTCTCAACACCTTCAATACCAGCCATACGGTGCATATCTTCAGTTGCTTCTTCACGAATTGTATCAATAACGTCATCAGAGGTAACCATACCCATTAAATAACCTTGTGAGTTTATAACTGGCATAACTGATAAATCGTGCTTAGCAAATTCAATCGCAGTCTCTTCTTTATTAAGGGTTGTCGATACAGAAGCAACTGGACCCATTATATCTTTGATTTTTTTGCCCTTTGGAGCAAAGACAATTTGTTGTAGATCTACACTACCAACTAATTTACCTTTTTGATTGACAACAAAGTAAACTTGAGTTTGTTCTGTATGTACAGACCCCTCTCTAATTAATTTAATTGCTTGAAGTGGTGTTTGAGATTGTTTAATTTCAATCATATCCGTTGACATAATTGACCCTGTTTGAAAATCTTCGTAACGGAGTAATTTATTAACATCAGCACGTCTTTCCTTGGGCGTATTCTTAAGTATTTGCTTTGCAATATTTGAAGGCATCTCCTCAATTAAATCAGCAATGTCATCAGCATAAATAGTTTTAAGTATTTGTTTTTGTTGAGTATCCGTAAATTCTTTAATGATTTTTTCTTGGAATTCTATTTCAAGATAAGAAAATAATTTTCCGGATTGATTAGCATCTAGAACTCTAAAAAATAATTTACGTTCTGGCATAGATAATTCTTCAACCATATCAGCAAGATCAGCACCGGGAGTTTCTTTAAATATTTTTCTAATTTCAGCTACTTTTTTACTTCTTAAGGCAGATTTAAGTGTCATTTTTACTCCTTTCTTTTATGTGTTTTTAATTATAACTTTATTATGCATTTTTTAATAAAGCCGTCATTTCTTCTTGGAATGAAGCAAGTTTAATTGGACGAATCTTGCTATTCATAGCAATTGATACCCCACCTGTTTCTTCTGAAACAATAACAGTAATCGCATCAGATTGTTCTGCGATACCCATAGATGCACGATGACGAGCACCGTATTTATTATTAATAGATGATTGTGTAATTTTGTAATATGTTGCAGCATATTTAATTTTTTCACCTTCAATAACAACTGCTCCATCATGCAAAGGTGATTTTTTATTAAAAATTGAAATTAATAAAGATGAAGATATGTTTGCATCAATAACAATACCATCTGTTCTTAAGTGATCAAGTTTTTCCTTGTTTACAATTGTAATAATTGCACCTGTTTTTGTAGCTGCAAGTTCTTGTGTCGCTTCATAAAGTTGGTGAATAAGTCTCATTTGCGATGAAGAACCCATTGTATTGTATTTATTTTTCTTGAAAGCTCATTGCACGAATTTAATTAAATAAGGTAGTAGTATTAATATTATAATTATTCCCGCTGAACTTAATATGGCTATAAGTATTGTATTATTTGACATTATTTAGTCTCCTTTTGTATTTGTTCTATATATATTTTACTTTTTTTATTGAAAAGTAGTGGCTCAATTTTTCCTTCGTTGAAAAATGGCCCGCCAATATAATTAATTTCCGTCTTTAAAATGAATGATAATTCTCTTTGTTTTTCTACTTGAGAAACTACAACTCTTGATTTTATTACCTTTGCAAATGCAACAATTTCTTTTATTAAATTAAGGTTGGTTTTTGATAAAAAGAATGTTTTATACAAAGATTCATCCAAAAATATAAATTCTGGTTTCATTTTTGCTAATTTATTTAAGTGCTCGTCAATAAGGAAATTAAATACACCATACCTTATCCCATGCTCTCTTAATATTTTCATTTTTTTGCTTAATTCATTTATTTCAAAATTAATAATTTCTTTGTAATCAAAATTTAATATAACACGAGATTTCGTTTGGTTGAAACGTTTCACTGAAGCAAAAAAGTTTTCTACTTTAAAATTAGGATCCATAATTTTATCCAATGAATAATCAACAGATATTGAGGAGCGATTTCATCCATTAGAGGCTTTTAATGCTTGTGCTGCATTAAAAGAAAGTAATATAGATTTATAACCCATGTATTCCGAGTGCTTTAATAGCGAATCATATTCAACATCAAGAACATCAGTAGTTATTGGATTAGCAACATTCATTGCTGTTTTTTTCTTTTTTAAATCATAAATAGGTAGAAAGGTATTTGATATAGATGTTATACCAATAGTTTTATCCATTTCAGTTATAGCGATATAATCTGATGCTTTTTCCTTGTAAAGAATAGGGTCGAAAACTATTGAGTTATTTCACCCTGTATTCCACTTAGAAGATTCAAGCGCAAATTCCGAAAATGAAATCATTTTATCAATGTTTTGTTCTTGCACTCCGTAAATAGTTATTCCCGCTCTTGCATTTAATTTATTTTTAAATCCATCAACATCATATTCGCCATTAATGCTTGTTATCAATTTTTCAATAACTTTAACTACATCTCCTTCTTTTCTTTTTAAAGATCTATTATTCAATAAACTTTCTTTTAGGTTTAGATTGGCATTTATTGGAGTGAATAAACCATAACTTCTTTTACTTGCTTTAAATAATATTGACTTTTCTCCCATTGATGTTTCAATTTTTTTCAATGCTTCCTTTTTGCAAACTTTATAATTATTTTCATCAGTATTTTTTCAATTAAATTCAAATATGACAAACAAACCTTTTGACACCTTATTTAAAGTAATGCCTTCACGAATCATTTTTTCAAATATTGATTCACGATAAAAATGAAATGTGTCATAAGTTGAAGATTCATATAATAAGTTTGCGGATCTTAAGAATCTCAATAAAAATGCAATTAATAAAATTAATATTATTGATAACAAAAAAGGTAATAGGGTAGCTAAAACAAACTGAATATCTATTTTATAATCAAGAGCAAGGGATGCAACTAACCAAAGAACTAAAATATTAATCATTATAAAAAATACATTTACAAGTATTGAAATCTTGGATTTAATAAAATTTTTCATGAATGATGTCAAAATCATAGAAATAAACATAATTGAAATAACATAATAAAATATATCGTCAAGAGGGTAGGCAAACATAGAATATATCATCGGTCCGATAAGGGCATAACAAGCAATTACCGCATTACGTAAAAAGACAAGCGTTAGCGCTAAAATTATATAAATATATGGCTGAGCAAATTGTTTAGTTTGAAATAGAAACAATTGAAATAATAGTCCAAAAATAGAGTAAATATTACCCTCTATAAAATTCAAAATTAATTTAGGGTAATTTTTCCTAACTATTAAGTCTGATTTTTTTCATCTCTCAATTATGAAATACAAAAGACAATAAATCATTAAGAATAAAGTTAGCGTTACACTATTTACAAATATTTTCATAAACAAATTATACATTACTACAATGTGGTAATATTTTTAGTTCAAAAAAGATGAAAAAAAATGGTGGAGATGCCGGGAGTCGAACCCGGGTCCACACATACCTTACACAATGTACGTCTACAGTTTAGTTCATTTTAAATTTATCTTCATTCAGTTCAAATAGAACTAAATAACTGATGAAGATTCTACTGGAATTTCATTGTGTTTTAGTAGGTCCACACAACTACCCCTCATGTAATACGTGCCATTACCTCTGAGGAAAAAGTAATTTTACGTTAGCTGCTATTAAGCGAAAGCTAAGTTGTTTGAAGCTGCAGAAGCAAAGAATAGATCTTGATCTGTAACAACTTCTTGTTTTTTGTTGTTTGCATTTATATAATGCGCCTAGTCCATTAAGGTTTGGAGACCACTGCAATACAAAGGTCCGGTAGGCCTGTCGAAGCCATTACATCCCCATTGTTTTTTAAACATATTGACATATGCAAATAAATTATACATATGTTTGCTGAAAAAATGTGTAGTAAAAAGAAAAACTAAGCATCAAAGCTTAGTTATACATTATATTGTTTCTTTATTTTTCTAGAAATATCTCTTTGTTTAATGGTATCTCTTTTATCAACCTTACTCTTACCTCTTGCTAATGAAATGTCAACTTTAACATATCCGCCATTAGACCACTTAAGAGTTACAGCAACAATAGACATACCTTTTTGAGATACGCCTTGTTTCAGTTTTTTAAGTTGATGCTTATGCAATAATAATTTCCTATTTCTAAGTTCATCACCTTGAACGGCCATATACTGTGAAATTTGCATACCCATTAAATAAGCTTCATCATCCTTAAAGTTAACAAAAGCTCCTCTTAAAGATACTTTTCCAGCACGAATTGATTTAACTTCTCAACCTTGAAGTTCTAATCCAGATTCTATTCTTTCAACTAGTTCGTATGAGTAATGTGCATCTTTATTTTTTGCTATTATCTTTGCCATAACGTCTCCTTTGTGGTGCAGGCTTTGGATTTTGCTTATCAGCTAAATCAGCAAGAACTAAATCAATTTTTCCTTCTTCTTTTGATGTTTGGACTACAATAACTTCAACTTGTTCACCGATAGTGAAACTTCTTTTACCATTTGATATTTGTAGACCTGTTTTAGCTAATTCATATTTACCATCAGTTAATGATGAAACGTGAACCAATCCATCAACCTTATCTTTAAATTCTACAAAAAATCCAAATTTCTGCATTGACACAATTTGTCCTTCAAGTTTTTTACCGATAAATTTAGTATAGTATTCCGCTTTTTTAATATCAGCAACTTTTCTTTCTAATTCCATTGCTTTTTGTTCAGATAAAGAGTTTTCTTTTGCTATATTATCTAAAATACTATCAAAATGATCTTTAAGTTCCATTCTACCTTCAAAGAAGTACTCTCTCAACATTCTATGAACCATTAAATCTGGATAACGTCTAATTGGTGAAGTGAAGTGTGTATAAAATTTAGATGCAAGACCAAAATGGCCAATATTATTTTTATCATAAATAGCTTTTTGCATTGTTCTAAGCATCATAATCTTCATAAAATCATCAAATCTATATTTCTTAAGATCATTTATGGCCTTAGCAAATTCCTTGGGTTCTGGTTCTTGAGGTATATGCACATCAAGAGCAAGAACTGATACAACCTGTTGAAGAGCTGCTATTTTCTCCATATCTGGTTTATCATGAATACGATAAATAAATGGAACCTTAGCTTTTGAAGCGTGATAAGCAACAGTTTCGTTGGCTCTAACCATAAGGTCTTCAATCATCATTTCTGATTCTCCACGTGGACGAGGAATAATGTTGATTGTTTTACCATTTTCATCAAGAATTAATTTTGATTCTTCAATTTCAAAATCAATATATCCTTCTCTTAACTTATATCTTCTAAGAATTTTTGTTAATTCTAAAGCATCATTAAGTAATGACTCAAGATTTTTATCTTCAAAATTCTTTGTGCCTGCATAATACTCATTCACTTCATTATATGTAAGTCTATGTTTTGATTTTATTATGGCAGGATAAACTCTATGATTTACAGTTTCACCTTTTGTATTGATTTCCATATCACATGAAAGAACAAATCTATCAACATTAGGATTTAATGAACAAATACCATTTGAAAGTTTTTCAGGAAGCATAGGAATAACCCTATCAGCAAGATATACAGAAGTACCCCTTACAAGAGCTTCGTCATCGATTGCCGAACCTTCTTTTACATAATGAGTAACGTCAGCAATGTGAACACCTAATAAGTAGTTCCCGTTTGAAAGTTTTCTAATTTCCACAGCGTCATCAAAATCTTTTGTATCATCACCATCAATTGTGATAATCAACCTGTCTCTTATATCTTCTCTTCCATCTTTTGATTCATTATCAATTGTGTCTGGAATATCATGATTTGTTTCTTTCATCACTTTATCTGATCATAAGTAAGGAATATCAGAATTTTCAATAGCTGATTGGATATCAACTTTAGCGTCATCCTTATGTCCAATTATTAATATTGGCTCAATCTTGGTAATACTATCTCCATATTCAACAATTTTAACTTTAACTCTAAAATTTTCCTTTAAACCTTCAGTTGAAGTGAATCTAAATTTTCCTGATAATCTATCGTCTAGAGGTTCAAAACCAATAATATGTGGTCCAAATTTCTTTACAGTACCAACAATTTCAGTATGGTATCTATTAACTATTTTTGAAACAAACCCATTATATCCATCTGGTTTAGTAGGATCTTGAAATAATTTAACAATTACGTCATCCTTATCGAAAGCTCCATTCGTAGAACCTGGCCCAATAAAAATTGAGTCTTCCTCTCTATCTACAAAACCAAAGCCTTTTGAAGTCATTCTGATAACTCCTTCGTATTCTCCTAAGAAAATAGGTCTAAAATACTCTCTTTGTCTTGTTGTAAAAATTTCACCCTTGCTTACAAGGATATTTAAAAATGAAGAAAATAATTTATTTTCCCCTCTTTCAATATTAAGTTTTCTTGCTAATCAATTAAATGATTTTGGATTTTCATCCAATACTTTAAATAATAATTTTTTATCCATAAGTTACATATAGACTCTAACGATTATTGCTCCTATCATAAGGCTAATACCTAATACGAACATAACTCTTTTAAGAATCTTTTTACCCCCTCTTTCTTTTGAGACTTTAAATAGATCCAAATCAGAAGAACCAACTAAGGCTCCTGAGAAACCTTGAGAATCTCCTGACATAAGCAGGGAAATTACTAAAATTACAATTGATAAAATTATTAATACTATTAAAATTCCTAACATATATCCTCCTTTTTTTAATTATTTATAAGCGGCTTAAGCACTTAGAGCTGGAACAGTCAACATAATTATTCAACCAATAATATATGTCGCAATTATTAGTGATGGCATGATGGCATAAACTCATTTACTCTTAATCTTCTTAGAAATTATAACAAATACTATTAATAATGATAATTCTATTGCTGTAATTGCCCCTAAAATTCAAACTCCCGCAATACCACTAACATTTGGACCCTCTAAAATAGGGTGAGATGCAAACGCAATATCACCTCAGAAAATTAATGATAGATTAAATATGTGTGAACCAATGATTGATGCAACAGCAGCAATTGGTTGCCTAGCCCTAATTAGAACTACAAGAGAAACCACTTCAGGCATGGCAGTTGTCATCGAAAGGAAAATTCCTCCGGCTGACTTTGGTTTTAACCCATAAGTTTTCATCATAGCATCTATTGTTAAATTTAAGAATACAGCAGCTCCAAGCAACAGTAAAGCGAAAAATAAGAATCCAAACACACCTTTTTTTGCAGAGATATTAGAAACAACACCATCTACTTGCTCATCCTCTGTTCCATATTTATAAGAAAGACCTACATATATAAAATATGCAAATACAAAGAATATAGGAATTAAACCAATTGCTATCTTTCCACCTTTTGAAATATGAAGATCATTACCAAATCAAACTACTATTGTTAAAATTATTGTAATTATTAATGAAAAAATCATTGAGAAGACTGTTCATTTATCTAATTTTTTAGCAAACATTTGCTTGATGAATACAAGTAAAACAACAGTAATCATAAATGTAGAGAACATATTAGCACCCATATCATCAGAAAGACCCACCGCAGGAGTACCATTTACACCTTGTGTTATCTCAGTAACTAATTCTGTAAGTGATGTTGCAACTGAAACTAACGCCCCACCAACAAATGCTCCACCGAATTTTGTTTTCTCGATTACTACCTCAGCATACTTAACCATCTTAAGGGACATAAAGAATGTAATTATTGCTGCAGGTATAAACCAAAGCCACATTGTTCCTATACTATTAAATTTTGAATATTTCTCTGCTATATTTTCCATAAAAACATTATATACATTTAATAAAGAAAATAAAATATAATATTAATCATTTTATAATTCGCATTGATTTTTTTCAATTCTCCAAAAAAACTTTTTCTAAAAAAATGACTATTAAGACAATAAAATAATTTCAAGCATTCAAAATACTTGTATATTCAAGTGTAAAATACTATAATTAATATGGTGGAGAAAATATTCCCACAGAAAGGCAGAGTCTAAAATGTCAAAAATTAAGAAAATATCAATAGGGTTATCTTGCGTTGCAGCAGTTTTTATACCAATGGTTACAATTAGTTTAGCAACAAATGAAAAAAATGATAATATGCCTATAAAATATGAGAGTAATTCACAAGCTATTTATAATGCTGAGAATTCAATAAACTCTTATAAAGTAACAAAATTTGAAAAACATAATCAAGTTGTAGTTCCAACAACTGAAATAGCACCTTGAAATACTAGGGATATGGAGCAAAAAAGTGCAGAGCACATGAATTTATGACCCACACATCTTTATGTAACAAAAGGTACAAAGTTTGAAGTAGAAGCCAAAGGAAAAACAGATGGAACATTGAAGATTTTTCTTGATGGTTCTTATCATGACTTCGTTATAAACAAACACAGTAATGACGACTTCAAACTTACTCCCGGAAAAAGAATTGTTATAGAAGCACCCGGAGATGGTGTTGTCTATGTTAGAAATGATAGTAAAGAATTCCCATTGAATGTAGATATTTATAAACAAAATCTAAATTCATATCCTGTTTTTACAGATGGACAAACAACAGATAAAGAATTCTTAAAAGAATTACAAACAACAAAAGCACCATTTGCTCAAATAACAAATGGATATACAAACTTCCTTTGAGAAACAAGAAGAATGTTAGAAATGTATGAAAAACAAAATGATCCAAAATTATTTAGTAAAGTATCAAAAAGATTTTATGATATTGGTAAATATTACTCTGATAATTTTGGTATTGATACTAGTTATACAGGTGTAGCTAAAAACCACGTGGAAAAACTACAGGTTGAAACATCAAAAAACCATGGCTTTGGTTATGCTGGTTACCGTGTTGCCGTTACACCACCGCACTGACCAAATAGTTTCTTTACAGATGGATATAAATCCAACTGAGGGTTGTTGCATGAAATAGGTCATATGTGACAAAACCAAAACTATAAATTAGATGGGTGAGGCGAAAGTTCTAATAACATGTTGATAACAATGTATCAAAAACGTGCTAGCAATAATGAATACAATAGATTTTTAGATAAGAATGTAACTAAGTTTTTAAGAAGAGTTGAATCTTCATTTGAAGAAGGAAAAATTCCTTATAATGACAAATCGATAAGAGGAATGCAATCTATGCTGATGGTTGAGCAATTAGATACAGCGTTTGATGGTGAGTTTTATCCAAGGTTTAACCAATATTATAGAACACACTTTAGAGCTCGTTCAATACCCAATAAAGACAAACTTGATCACTTTGTTGTAGCAGCATCCCGTGTTGTTAATAGAGACTTATCACCTTTCTTTGATAAATGAGGTATGAAGTATAATGATGAATCAAAAGCTATAATGAGTGAATTACCAAAACTTGAAAATAAAATTTGAAATAATTATTTATATGGAAATACAATAAAAAATAATATCAAAGAATACACATTGCCAAAATATGAACCAACAAATCTACCAGAAAGATTAATACCAAAAGATATTGTTGCATATTTCAATGAAACACACTCTGAATTAATCGAAAGAATTAAACCTAGAATTCAAGAACTTGTTCCAAAAGGTTATGAAGTTGAGGCAGTTATTTCAAAAGATGACAAGATTACAAGCAGTAAAAAAATATCCTTCAATGTATTCGATCCAAATAATAGATATGCTACTGAAAATAGATTCTTCATGAATGTTGGTGTTGCACCAATAGAACCACTTACAACAATAGGTATAGGTGAGTGATGAACATATGGTAAGAAAAATAGAATGAAAATGCAATTTATACCAGGACAAAACAAGATATATTTCAGTGGTTCAATTAATGAAAAAGTATTGAAAGCTGATAACGCTAAAATTTCCCTAAGATTCATTGATCCTAATGGAAAATTAGAGAAAACTATTCTTCTTGATAATACTCAAACATTAAAAGAAATATTAGACACAAATCAATTAAAAGATGGTATTAAGTTTATCCCTGGAAGTACAATAGAAATTACAAAAGAGAATTTTGGTCGTTATGTCTTATTACATACAGAACCAAACCACGGTCACTTCTATTATGATTCAAAAGTCATACTTAAATTAGAAGGCGATGCATTTGTAAAAAAATAATACCTGAAATAAATTAGATATTTAAAAATGCTATTTGCAAAATGCAAGTAGTATTTTTTTACTCAGGCATTTAATAATTGAATTTACGTTATTAAAAAAATAAAAAAGTTGTATTTAAAAATGCCAACAAATGCTGACATTTAAATATTTAAAAATATATTTTTATATATTCTAAAATTAAGGTTCTAAACTATTTATGTTTTTTCATTTTGATTATGTCATCAAATAATGTTTCTTGTTTAGGTGTTAAGTGGTGAGAAATCATCAATATTGTTCTATCTTTGTGTTTAAGAATTTTTTCAAGTATTGAATTTGCATTTCTTTTATCTAAATTACCAAAACACTCATCAAGAATAATAATCGATCTGTTCATCGCTCATACACGAGCAAGATTAACTCTTTGTTTTTGACCTGTAGAAAGTTTATTAGAATCTAAAATTTGTTCTTCACTTGTAATAAAATCCAAGTTAAAAATTTCTTTAAGAATTGAAAATTCTATTGGTTTTTCTGAAAAAAGTAACATATTTTCTTTAAAACTTTTGTTTAATATTAAGTTCTGGTTATTCGCATAAGAAATGTTATTCAAAAGTTGCTCTTCAGTAAGTGTTTCAATATTTGAACCATCAATATCAACTTTACCTTTTTTAACTTTAAGTTGTTTTAGAAGTATCTTCATTAATGTACTTTTACCACAACCACTTGGTCCAATAACAGCTTTTTTCTGACCTTTCTTAATGTTAAAACTTAAATCTTTAATAACTGTTTTTTCATCATAATCAAAGGATATGTTATCAACCTCAATCATTTTATTAAATTTAATTTCTTTATTTTCGTCTTTATTTTTATAATAAATTTTTAAGTATTCTTTTTTAGATCTTAAGGGAACAGTTCCTCTTATAGACATAGATACAGATACTAAACTATCTAGAGTTTGATCAAATGAAATTGCGGATAATATAACGCCAGTAAATAAAGCAGCTTCAGATATATTAACTTTTAATATATAAATACCTGTTAATGTAATTAATGCAGAAGTAAATAATAGAGAGATTATTTTTTTTCAAAATTCAAATTTAGAATTAACCCTTGCATAATTAATACCAGCACTCATTATTGAGTCATTTGCACTTTTCATCTTTGTTCCTAATAAATCCATCTTGTTATATAAGAACAATGTATCCACACCATTAATTAAGTTATCAAGTTCTTGATTATATTTTGATCTTTGATCAATTTGTTTCTTAACTGATGAACGTATTTTCTTATCATAAATCATTAAAATAGTTTTACTTAAAATACATACAGCAACTAAAATTAATGCAAGGTAAATATTAATAAGAGCAATAGCAACAAATGATGCGATAATCATTATTACTTCTCTATAAAGAAATAATAATGCTAATTGATATTTAGCAGATATTTGACGTAAGTTAGTTGAAATGTCGTTTCATCTTTCACCTTTAGTTCTCTTCTCAAATTCAGCATTTGTTTCCAACATATAATTATAGAAATAATTTTTACCGTATACAAAAATTAAACTTAAACCCAACTTACTTTCAAAGTAATATGCCATAGCAAAAGTAGTTGCTGATAAAAATGCATTAATCCCAAAAATTCAAATATATCTTATTGTTGCACTTTTATCATGTATACTCGCAGAATCTATTATCTTAGTTATAAAATAAGGCATGAAAGCTAGAGAAGTTGCTAATGTTGTCATAACAATAATTAGTATTCCAGTAATGACTGGCGTATATCTAAGTTCTCTTCATGTTATTTTATCTAATTTTTTAGAGTGAGATTTTCTCATCGTATTTCACCTCCTCATCTTTTTTCAAGTGATGGGTAATATTGATTACCCCACCTTCGAATTCATCTATTATATAGTTAACAGCATTTTTTCTTGAATTAGAATCCATATTTGAAAATCCTTCATCAGAAATAATTCAATCTGGTTTTTTGTAAATAACCCTAGCAAGGTTGATTTTTTGTTTTTGCCCTTCGGAAATTGATTTTAAGTTAACTTTTTTGTGAAGTTCTAAATCATGAAAATTAATTTTTTCAAGGATTTCTTGAACTTTTTCATCTGGAACACCTTCGTCAAACATAGTTATATTTTCGAATAGTGTTGCATTAAAAATATATGGTGTTGAGTTTAAAATACCTATATTTTTAATTAAGGTTTCGAGTTTGTAATCCCTTAATTTATTTTCATTAATTTTAATATCTCCTGAAAATCCAAAATTCTTACCAATTAATGAGTTTATCAGTGTACTTTTACCCGATCCTGACTCTCCAACGATAGCGTATTTCCCACCTCTTGTAAATTCAAAAATAAATTTTTCTTTGAATAATTCTTTTTCTTTGAAACTAATATTGTAGTTTTGATAGGAAATTTTTTCTAAAATTGATATCTTTTTATCTTTTATACCAATTGAATCTTGACATTTTGGTGGTGAAAATTTACCGTTTAAATTTTTACTTGAAAATATTCAAAATATACTTGTAGTCAACATTTCTGCATTTGTAACAAAGTTAGATGCAACAAAAACAATTGATGCAAGTAATTCGATTGGCATGCTACCATATATTACTAAAATACCGGAAATACTTACTATTATAAAAATTGTAACTCTACCTGTAAACATTGCAGGTATATAGTAAAGTGTGTACTTAAGAAATACTTTAATTAAACGATTTTGAGTTGTTTTATATTTTTTACTAAACATTCTTGCAAGTTTCATAGATGCGCCATTTAAATAGAAAATGCTTCTTAAATCTAACATCTCAGAGAACATATCATCTTGTTCATTAATTGTATTTAAGAAATTTACCCTGTTTTGACTTAATTTCTTATTAATTAATAATGTTATTATGAAACATAAAATTGTTAGTGAAGCTGCAGATAATGCTACTTCTCATGAATAGTAAGCCATAATAGTTAATGCAGCAAAAAATCCTGATGCTAGTCCAAGCATTGAATATTTTACTTGAATAAATTGTGAAACATATGCTTCAACATTTTCTATTGTTACAGATTTAAAGCTACCTGGTTTATTTAAGATAATTCTTTGTCCTGCTCTTGAATTGTGAGAATTAAATATATATGTTCTATATTCAGCTTTTAACCTCTCACATTTTTTCGCTAAAAACACATCTCTTGAATAACATAAGAAATATGTAATTAACGAACTAACAATACCAATACATACTCACATTATAAATTTTTCCATATTTGCTTCTTTTAATGATTTAAACATATATGTAAATAAATATAAGTTAATTAAAATAAGAATTTGAGTTATAAAAAATAGTGCATATAAAAGTATTGAATTTATTTTACTTATTTTTGGCATAATACCTCCTTTGGTTTATTTGTACTTAAATTAAGTAATGCTTTGCTTTAATATAATAATTAAACTATATTAACTAAATTATAGACCACTAAACTTTTAGAGTTTGTAATGTATAAGTAAAATACAAGAAAAATATTAAAATAAATGCATATTCAATAGAAAAATGCATTTAAAAAAGTATACCCATGCACTGTAAGAGTATAAATTTAACTATTTTTATAATTATTTTTTTATTAAATTAACTATATTTTTAAAGAGCTGATAATTTCGCTTGCTGTTAAGTAATAAACTCAAATAATTCACATATTTGTGCAATAATTAAGTTTAAATATCTTTTTAAAAATAAATAATAAACATGTTTTTTGGAATAAATAGACCAATTATTCTAGATTAATATTAGGAAAACAACTTTTTTTCTATTTGAAAGTTATATTTTTTTTACTTTAAGCAAATAAAACGATAATTTTTAGTCTTCAGCCACTTTTCTTAGTTTTATTAATCAATGATTAAGTCCAGCCCTTGTTTTTTTAACACCTTTTTTTTCTAACAAAATAACAAGTTCTGATAAAGATGAATAGGGATTCTTTTTCTTTAATTCGAAGAATTTAATTTCATCCTCCCTAAATGAATCTAATAAATTATTTTTAATGACATATTCATAATTTTTTAAATGCATTGTAGATGCTTTGGATAATTTTTCCTGATTATAAATATCTAAATTGGAATATCTATTAAGATTATTCCTAAAATCTCTTTCAATTCTTGCATCTTCAAATTTCATCAAAGAAATAGGTGTTCTAATAGCTCTAAGAAAATCTGCTATTAATTCAGACTTCTTAATATATAAAACTCAATTCTTTCTTCTTTGTATTAAAGAAAAATTAAATTGATAATTGTCGAGAAAGTTTTTAACTTTTTCTGCCTGATTTCTATAATAGAATTGCATTTCTAAATGGTATGAAGTTGATGAAGGGTCAGATATTGATCCACCGCCAATAAAAACACCCGCAAAATAAAATCCCGGTTGTTTAATTTCATATTCTCTTTCTACATCTTTTGAATCAAGTGCAATCCAATTTTTATTTTCTTTATCAGTAGAATGTTCTATTTTTAATTGAATAAAAAGATCTCTTATTAAATTGGAAATGTCTGAGTTATTAAGTTTTAAAATAACATTTTCATCTAAATAACCAGATGAAGCTACAATACCGTGAACTAATGCATTAGCCTGTTCGCGGTTCATTTCCTGGAATAAAATTTCATTTTTTATTTCAAAAGAAAAGGACATTATCTAACGACCTTATCTAGAGCTTTTTTCAATAGTGTTTTATTATGACGAACAACACCATTTTCATTTACATATAACAATCTTTCAATCACAACTTTTTCAGAATCCTGCAAATCATTTTCAACCAAAAATTGGTTATCTTGTTCATATTTTTTAATAATTCTGCTTGAAAGACTTCCCTTAGGAAAAATAATAGTATCGACAATATCTTTATATGTATGTTTTTCAATTGCTTTAATATGTTCTGATAATTTAAAGTTATCAGTTTCTCCATATTCAGTAAAGGCATTAGATATATATATTACCTTAGCCTTTGTTTCCATTAGAGCTTCTTTAACCCCGAAGAAAACTAAGTTTGATATAAGAGAAGTGTAGAGTGAACCCATCCCTAAAATGATGTAATCTGCGCTTTTGATGGCTTCAATAGCATCAGCAGTTGCCTCTCCTCCTTCAACTCAAACTTGTTCAACAATTTTATCTGGATTTGCTAAGTTAGTTTCCCCAGATACTGTTGTTCCATCTGTATATTTAGTGACTAAATTAGTTTCACTTAAAGAAATTGGAAGAACTTCACCTTCAATATTTAACATCTTAGAAGTCTTTTTTATTCCTGTAGCAAAATCTTTGGAGTTCATAATGTTTGCAGATAAGATAAGGTTTCCTAAGGTATGTCCATCTAAATCTGTTCCAGTACCTTTAAAACGGTACTCCATTTGTTCTTCAAGATCAGTTCTATTTCTTGATAAAGCCCCAATAACTCTCCTGATGTCTCCAACAGCTGGTATATTAAAGCGTTTTTTTAACACACCAGTAGAACCACCATCATCAGTTACTGTAACAATAGCCGAAATTGTTATGTTTTCAATATATTTAACCCCATTCAATAAAGTGGAAAGTCCAGTTCCACCACCGATTGTTACTACTTTTTTCATTTTTGTTATCTCCATTTTTATTATTTATCTAATTATATTTTATTTATTATATCTTTTGCTGCAATTGTTCCATCGTTAGTTGCTGTAGTTATTTGTCTTATTTTTTTGACAATAATATCTCCTGCTGCATAAATACCTTTAACTTCAGTTTCCATATTTTCATTAACGTTAATAAACCCTGCTTTATCAGTAATATTTAATCCTTTTGCAAAATCTGCAACTGGAATAAATCCAATATAAGGGAATATAGCTTTTATATCTAATTGCTTTTTCTCACCTTTTTCAGTGTAAGAAATTCCTTCAAGTTTATTTTCACCTTCTAGTTTATCAATCATTGACTCCATATGTATTACAACATTTTTTTTCAACTTAAGAGCCTCAACCTCTTTGGCGTCAGCATGGAAGAAATCATCCATAATAAATACATGAACTTCTTTTGAAACTGTTGATAAGAACGCTGCTTCTTCAATAGCAGCATTCCCCCCACCTATTACACCTGTAACTTCTCCTTTATATAAAGGACCATCACAAATGGCACAATAAGAAATTCCTTTATGATTCATTTCGTGAATTCTCTCTATTTTAGGAACTCTTGAAATCATCCCTGTTGCAATAATAACTTTTTTAGCTTCATAAATTGTTCCGTTAGATAAAGTAACTATTTGTTTTGATTCATTTTCTGATTCAATATTAGAAACTGTTCCGTATTTATGTTCAACACCATTTTTAATTACTTGGTTGTACATTTTTAATGCAAGATCTGGTCCAGATGTAGATTCAAAACCTGGATAATTTTCAACTTTAAAAGTTGTAACCATTTTCCCACCTGGAGCACCTTTTTCAATCATAATTGTTTTTAAATTAGATCTTGCAGAGTATACAGCTGCTGACATACCAGCTGGTCCTGCACCAATTATTAAGACGTCATATTTATTTGTTTTTTCTTGTTTTTCCATTTTTCTTCCTTTCATTAACTTCTTCTTGTTCAACATAGCCTTCTTCGAATTTTTTTAATTCCCATTCTCTAACTCAAATATGAGTTTTAAATCTTCATGCTGTTGTCTTATATGTTGCAAACTTTTCAATCATTTGTTGCTTTACATTTTTGTACTTAGCATTAGTAAATACTGACTTGAAAATAGCTGTAGAAATAACTGCTATTTTCAAAGGCCAAATAATAAAGAAATATTGTTGTTCTATTTCTATCTTTGTAAATTTTTGTTTAGTTTTTGAAAGAGTTTCCTTATAGTTTTTAAAAGGGCTTGATTTTCAAAATGCAACAATTCCTTTTTTGAAATTAATTTTTCTTTGTTCTTTTTTTCTTTTTGGTTCAGAAGAGTAATCAACAAATCCACCCTGCTTTGAAATATTTTCTCCTCAATTAATAAAGAATGCATGAACAAATCTATCAAAAATTGAATAAAGTATCAATCCAACACCAAACACTATGAATATAGCTGATGTAAATACAGAAGCTTCGACTTTTTTATCAAATCAATACATATAATCCGATGGATCTCTTAATGGTTCCATAACTATACGAACAATTCCATATCAAGCAAAATATCCACCTGCAGTTACTCCGGGTTTTGTTCAGTTAAATGTATTCATAATGAAGTGTAAAATTATGAACCCTGCTATTGAAGTCATAAATTCATAGAAGAATAGCGGAACTCTAAAGTGTGCACCCTTATCGTCGACTATATACATGTTCTTATGTATGAAATCACCTAATCAAGCAGATCATTTTCCACTATCATCTATTTTTCCATAAACTTCATGGTTAGCAAAATTCCCCCATCTACCAATCGCTTGTCCAATTAAGACTGCTGGCACAACATAAGTTAAAACAGTCCGCATATCTAATGTTCTTCTTTTTGAAAGAACATATCCGAACCCACCTAAAATTGCACCCATAACTCCACCTTGTATTGCCATTCCACCTTCTCAAGCTTTATACCAATCCTGGGCTATATTTATATTTGGATTATCAACATTACCCAATACATATCATAATCTTGCACCAATTAAAGAAGAAGGGATGACAATCAAAATTAATACTTGCAATGATTCAAAGGAATATTTTTGTCTTCTTCAATAATAAAGAATTCCAAGAATTGAAAATAACATACCAAACATCATTGTTAATGCATATACCTTAACATCAAACTTACCTATTGAAAAAGCGGTTGCTGGTGTATGTGCGCTAAATGCTTGCATTATTCTTCCTCTCCGTTTCTAACTCTTTCTTGGATAACTGAAAATGAATCAAACCCTTCTTGTTTAGCAACATGAAGATTTGCAGCTGCAGTAATTAATGATTTAATTGATTTACCACGTTTAACCGGAATTTCAGTTTTAGGTATGCATGATCCGAAAATTTTATATTTAAGACCTTCATTTCCTAATCTATCAAATTCTTTCTTAGAATTCTCTGCATCAATTAACTCAACAACTAATTCAATTTTTGCTGAATTACGAACTGACTTAACACCAAATATTTGTTTTATATTAAGAAGTCCAATACCCCTTGCCTCCAATAAATCTTTTGTAATTGCCGCTGGGTAACCAAAAAATTCATGCCCAACTCTTGAAATATTTACAGTATCATCAGAAACAAATAAATGACCATCATTAATTAATTCAATAACCGCTTCTGATTTACCAATACCTGATTTACCAATGATCATAACTCCCATACCATTAATAATTACTAATGAAGCATGGACAGCAATAGTTCTTGTAAACCTTTTTGATAATTCTATTCTAATAGCTGAAACGATGTCTGTAACGTGCATATCAGTAGTCACAATAGGAACTTCATATTTATTAGCAATTTCTGTAACTATATTTTGATGCTTTTTATCAATACCTAGTGAAAGGAAAATGATTGGTGGTTTTGTAGAAAGAAGGTTTTCAAGGGCCTCCTTAGTTTTTTCTTCACCAATATGATTAAATCATTTTTGTTCTTTTGTACCTCAAACAATAACATTTTTTTGACTTCCTTCAGTTAAGTTAAAACCACAAAGTTCAAGACCTGCACGATAAATTCCTGGAGAAGTTATTTCAATACACTCATTTATATGTTCATCGTTTGCGATTTTAAAACTACAATTTTCAGCTAGAACTCTAGCAGTTAATTTATTTTTTTGCATGTTATCTCCTTTTTATTAGTATCTTGGATACATTAAAGCTCTTGTTGTATTATGAGAAATACGTTTTACAAGTTCCGCAAATAATTCATTACCTTTTTCTGTAAATACTTGGAATGGATTTTTTTGTGCATAAGAAGCCATAGATGATGAAGATCTTAATTTATCCATATGATCAATGTGTAATTGTCAATTGGCGTCAAATGTTTCAAGAATAATCATTCTTTCAAAACGATGCAATTCTTCTTCATTGGCTTCTTCAATTATTCTTTCTCTTATTTCTTTATAAGAATCAATTAATTTTTTAGTTATGAATTCGGATATTTCATTAATTGATAAGTTAGTTAATATCGCAGGTTCTAATTTAAAGTCAACACCTGAAAATCAAACATTATTCAATGAAAGTGACATTTCATCTACATTAACTGAACCATCTTGATTTGTAAATTGTGGAAATAAAACTATTTCTTGAACAACCTTAATAAACATTCTTTCAATAACGTTAAAAAGGTCACCATGAGAAATTATGATATCTCTTTGATTATAGATTACGTTACGTTGTTGTCTGATAACATCATCATATTGAAGAACATTCTTACGTGCGTCATAGTTAAATCCTTCAATTTTCTTTTGAGCTCTTGTAAGGGCTTTGTCCATTGATTTAGAAGAAATTGGTTTTTCCTTAAATGAAGCGAATGTCTTCTTAAGTTTTTCTTTAGCAGAGAATCTAGAAATTAATGAATCATCAAGAGAAAGGAAGAATTTAGATTCACCAACATCACCTTGACGTCCTGAACGACCTCTTAATTGATTATCAATACGTCTTGATTCAGCTCTATCTGTTCCAAGAACATATAACCCACCCGCTTTTCTAGCTTCGTCATCTAATTTAATATCAGTACCACGCCCAGCCATATTAGTTGCTATTGTAATTGCACCAACCCTACCAGCTTGTGAAATAATATCAGCTTCTTTACCATCTTGTTTAGCATTAAGAACAGTATGTTTAATCTTATGTTTTTTAAGTAGTTGAGAAAGTTTCTCGGATTGTTCAACCAATGAAGTACCAACTAGTATTGGTTGTTTAGTGCTTGAAATAACTCTTTCTATTTCTTGTACAATTGCTTGGTATTTATATTCTGAAGTAACATAAACATTATCACTTCTATCCTTGCGTATAATTGGTTCGTTTGTTGGAATTTCAACAACACGCATATTATAAATATCAATAAATTCATTTTCTTCTGTTTTACCTGTACCTGTCATTCCTGAAAGTTTTTCAAACATACGGAATAGGTTTTGATATGTAATGGTTGCCATTGTTTTTGTTTCATCTTCAATTTCAACTTTTTCTTTAGCTTGTATAGCCTGTTGCAATCCATCTGAATATGAACGACCTTCCATAATACGACCAGTAAATGCATCAATTAATTCTATCTTTCCTTCTTTAACTATATAGTCACCATTTATTTCCATAATATAGTTTGCTCTAAGAGCATTTTGAATACGATGAACAAGTTCCGATGATTCAAGCGAAAATATATTTTGTACCCCATAAAAATTATTAGCTTTATCGACACCACTATCAGTAAGTTGAATTGTTTTTGATTCTAAATCAATAGCATAATCTTTTTTATTTAATGTAGTAGCAAATGCTTGTGCTGCCTCATAAAGTGTTGAAGGAGTTGACTCCCCACCAGTGATAATTAATGGTGTTCTCGCTTCATCAATTAATATTGAATCAACTTCATCGATAAGAGCGAAGAAGAATCCACGTTGAACTTTTTCTTCAATAGTTTTAACCATGTTATCTTTTAGATAGTCAAATCCAACTTCAGAGTGGATTGAATAAGTAATATCTGAATTATAAGCAGCTCTTTTTTCATCTGTTGGCATTTCTCTTTTGTTAACACCGACAGTGAGACCTAAATAATTATGAACTTCACCCATTTCTTCAGCATCACGTTCTGTAAGGTATTCATTAACAGTTGAAACAATAACACCTTTACCAGCAAGTGCATTTAAGTAAACTGGCATAATTGAAGTAATAGTTTTACCTTCACCAGTTTTCATTTCAGCTACAGATCCCATTGTTAAGATTAAACCACCCAATATTTGAACGTCATATGGCCTTTTCTTTAAAACTCTAACTGTTGCCTCTCTTGATACCGCAAATGCTTCAACAGTAATATCTTCTAATGTTTCTCCTTTTTCCAATCTTTCTTTAAATTCTCCAGTTTTGGCTTTTAATTCCTCTTCAGTTAATTTCTTTATCTCAGGCTCAATTAAATTGATTTCTTTCAGTAATGATTCAGCTCTTTTTAATTCAGCAGATTTTATTTTAAATATTTTTTTCATATATAAATTGTAAATCATTTATTAAAATAAATGAAATGAAATAGTGATAAAAAAATAATCCAAGAAGGATTATTATGTTTATTTTTTAATTATTATTTGTTGTTTGAGATAAGAACATCAATAACTCTTTCATTAGTCATTGGTATTTGAATTTGAGTTTTTTGAATCATTTGCTTTATGTTTTCAAGTTCTTGTTGGTAAACTTTAGCTAATTTTTCATATTCTTTATCATAGTCAGCATCAACTAATTCAATCTTCTCAATTTTAGAAATTTCAGCAAAAATTAGTGAATCTTTTAATGATTGTTCAGCAGCTTCTTTGAATTGTGATTGTAACATTTCTTCTTTCATACCTGTCATTTGTAGGTATGTTTTTTTATCAATTCCTTGTTGTTTCATTGCATCTAAGAATTTTGTTTCTTGGTTTCCCATTTCTTTTGCTACTAATGACATTGGAATTGCCAATTCTGTTCCAGCTTTAATTTCAGTAAATGCAGCTTCTTTAAATTCTGATCTTGCTTTTTGTTCCACTTGTTGTGTAAGAATATCTTTCATATAAGCTTTTAATTCTTCAACTGTTGAAACACCTGGTGCATTAACTTCTTTAACAAAATCATCATTTAATTTTGGAGTTTCTTTTGCTTTAACTTCTTTAACTTCACAGATAAATTTTGCATCTTTACCTTTTAATTCTTCTGAGTGGTATTCAACTGGGAAAGTAACATTAACGTCTTTTTTATCTCCAGCTTTAATCCCAACAAGTTGTTCTTCAAATCCTGGAATAAATTGTCCTGAACCTAATTCTAGTTCATAATTTTCAGCTTTTCCACCTTGGAATGTTGCTTCACCAACAAATCCTTCAAAATCAAATTTAAGAGTATCTCCTAATTTTGCTTCTCTTTCAACTGGTACTAATACAGAATGTGTATTCAATAGATTTTCTAGTTCTTTTTCAACTGCTTTTTTATCTACTGTTGGTTTTACATATTTCGCTTTTAGATTTTTATAATCAGCCAATTTAATTTCTGGGTAAACTGGGTAAATAAATGATACAGATAATTCTGTTCCAGTTAATTTTTCAACGTGGTATGTTGGTCCATCAAGAATCATTTCTTCTTCTTGAATTTCTTTTGCTGCTTCTTTAACTAATTCATCTAACATTTTTGGAAGCGCCTTGTGTCATACTTCAGCTTCTGAAATATATTTTGAATGCAGGTTAGCAGGAACTTTCCCTTTTCTAAATCCGTCAACTTTAAGATTTGAAGCCATTTCATTTTTTGTTTTAGCTTGTGCTTGTTCTCATTGAACTTTGTTTGCTTCAACTGTAATTTTTAATTCAGCAGTAGCTTTTAACATTTCTCTTTTTGCCATTCTTATTTCTCCTTGGTATACACTTTAAGTGTTTTAATGTATAAATTATAAATTATTTTTAAAAATAAGTACTTAAAATTAGCAAAATAAAAAAAATAACCGTAGCTATTTTATGATTTTAAATATTGTTTAACCTCTTTAACCCTTTGTCTATTAACCCCATTAATTTCCGGAATACCCATAGACTCATAAGCAATTGAGATTATCACTTCTCCTAAACCACTTTTTTCATCAATAAATTCTGGAAATCTATTAAGTGCATATAATTCCAAAAAGGAGTGAGCAACTTTTTGCAATGAAGGATTTTTAATTATTGCTTGTTCTATTTTTAAATAAGCTTGTTGATATGCTAAAAGTTGAATTGTTGAACCAACTATTTTGGGATTTATAAGTTTGTTATTTCATTTTAAATTAAAATCAATCTCTTGTTCAACACAATATTCGTAAATAATTGTCTTAATTACATTTGAAATCTCATTGCTTGAAATTATTTTTTGTATATCGTCCATCATCGCTCTTAAGTTAAGATCTTTTAATTTGGCAATAGCCATTGGCATTCTTAACTTATCGTTTTTAAAAAGAATATCTAAAACATCTTGCCTACTTAATTCATTATTAATATTTGCATCTTGTTTTATTTTATATTTAATATCATCCAAAAGTTGAATAAATTGTATTTCATATTTTTCAGGTACGTAAGGCATATTTAGCTCAATCTCTAGTTTTTTAATGGCCTCTTCTGGATTTGTATTAATCAATTCTTTGATTTCTTTAATTATTTCTTTATAGTAATCTTGTTTCATATTGAATTAATTTTACCATTACTAAGCCCCCTTAAATGAAAAAATGGCGAAAAAAAATGGTGACCGAGAGAGGATTCGAACCTCTGACCACATCCTTAGAAGGGACGTGCTCTATCCAGCTGAGCTACTCGGCCATTTTTTGCCTTTTTATTATAGCATAGGAATTGATTTAATTTCACCATAAATTTTTCTATTTTTAATTGTGTATACCGAATAGGTAGGTCCATCGGACGTTCTTGGTATAGTTGTAGACCCTGGACAAGATGTAAAAACGCCTTGTTTTTCAATTATATAAGGGATGTGAGAGTGTCCATGTATTAACACATCAATATTTTCTTGTTTTGCAATTTTTATTGGCAAATTATCTCAGTTATGAACATAAATGCCACGAGTATGGCCATGCATAATTAAAAAGTTTAAGCCTTCAAAAGTAAATTTTATCTCAAGAGGAAGACCATTAAAGTCATTATTACCTTCAACAGCATAATCAAATCTTGAATTTGCTCATTTAGAGTCAAACTCAGAATCTCCTAAATGTATAGCTAAGTCATATTCTTCAATCGAAAGTATTTTATCAACTATTTTTTTATTCCCATGATTATCAGATATTGCTAGTATTTTTTTCATATTAAGTTAATTATATAACATAATTAATTTCAATAAGTGTATTTAGATAACATATAAATATTGATAAAAAAAATACATGCAAGTTATTATCTACATATATTTTATATAACTAATTATCAGTTACTCATATTTTGTAAGTTAATATTTAGTAAATTATTGTCTTCTCTTATTTCAATAAAAAAACTACACGTAAATGTAGAATTTATTTATTAAAGGGCTTTATCTAATCATTCTTTCATTAAATCAATCGGTTGATATTCAACGCCTCTATCTACCTCTTTACCATCCTTGAAAACAATAAATGTTGGTACTTTTAAAACATCATATCCGCCGCTTGTTTGGAAAATGCTATTTTTTTCAGCATCAACTGTCACAAAATTTACACCTTTTGGTTCATATTCATTTGCAAGATTATCAAATACTGGTTTCATCATATGACAATCTCCACATCAAGTAGTGTAAAAATCAACTATAACTACTCCCTTATTATTTTTAATTTGTTCAAATTCTTTTAAAGTTAAATCTTTCATTATTCAAATAATCCTTTCATTGATTCGTTTTGTATTTGTTTTTTTTCAGCTTCTCTTACTTCTTCTTCGTTTTGTAATTCATCATCATATGGGTCATCTGCATTTTTATTCTCCATCAGAACATCAAATCCTGGAGGAGCTGGATAATCTTTGATCTTATCAATAATTGACTCTATTTCCTCATTTGATAAATAAGCCCCTTGAGCTCTTTCTATACCCTTTCCATATAGAGACATCAACATATCTCCACGACCCATAAGTTTCTCTGCACCAACAGAGTCAAGAATAACTTTTGAATCAATTCCAGAAGTTACTGAGAATGAAATTCTTGAAGGAATATTAGCTTTAATAACACCTGTTACAACATTAGTTGAAGGTCTTTGTGTAGCTACAATTAAGTGTATTCCAGCTGCACGAGCTTTTTGTGTAATACGTTGTATTGAAGTTTCCACCATTTTAGCAGCAACATTCATAAGGTCAGCAAGTTCATCAATAACACATACAATGTATGGTCAACGTTCTTTTGCTTTTGCATTATATTCTTCAATATTTCTAACAAACATGCTAGCCATTTTTTTGTATCTATTTTCCATTTCTTCAACTAATCCTTCAAGTGCTATAGCAGCTGTATCTGGATCAGTTATAACTGGGGTCAATAAGTGAGGCACTTTATTATATGGCATAAATTCAACCATTTTAGGATCTACCAATATTAATCTTAAGTATTCAGGTGATGTCCTCATAATCATTGACATTAATATTGCGTTGATACCAACTGATTTACCAGAACCAGTAGCGCCTGCAACTAACAAGTGAGGTGTTTTATTAATTGGTATTACTAAGGTTTTACCATTAATTGTCTTACCAAGCACAGCTGCAAGGGGTACATTTTTGTATTCTTCATTATTGTTCATTTCATCAAAAATTTCTTTAAATGGAACCATTTGTGGATTCGTATTAGGTACTTCCACCCCAATAGCTGCTTCACCAGGTATGGGCAATTCCATCCTTACATCAGTAGCAGCTAAAGCCATTTTAATATTTTGTTCTAATTGAGCAAACTTCTTAAGGTTTATTCCAGGACCAGGTGTAATTATATATTTTGTTAATGTTGGACCAACCACAGTTCTAGATACTTGTGCATCAATTTTAAATGTAATAAATAATTCCTGAAGCTTTTTAGCCTTTTCCTTTATTTCCATTTTTAACTGTGATGTATCTGATTCTTTTGGTATATCTAATACTTCATCTGAAATTATTGTGGGGTATTTAGGATGAATATATATCTGTTTGGATTTTTGTTTTCTCTTTTTAATTATTGGTAATTTTTGATCTTTATTTTCAGATTCAGAATCTGTAAAAGGATCGTCAAAAGGTAAAATAAATTCTTCATTTGAATCTTCCGTTTTTATGACTTGCTGTTGATTTTCGTTTTTATCTTCTTGACCCTTTTCAGGAACCATTATTAATTCTTCTTGTTGAGTTTCTTTTTCTTTTAGGGATTGAATTTTGTTGTTACGTTTAAATTTATAAAGACCGATAACTGAACCAGTCATGATATATGATAAAGATATCAACAGCATTAGAGCAGCAATAACACCAGCGCCAATTGGAGAAACAATCATTGCAAACATTGATCATATTGAATAACCAATAACTCCGCCTCAATAATTAGCAGGAACTCAATGTGTTCCATTTGAATCTGGTGCACTATAGTGACTTCATCATCTACTGAATGAATTCTCTCATGCGGTTTCACCAAAGGTATTAAGTGTAGTTGAATTTTCACTAGTACTATTCTCCACTCATGCGTGTGTTACAAACATAATTGATAATGCAATAAACCAATACGAAAAATTAGTTAATTTAAATCATTTAACAACCTTTATTTTATTTGGGAAAATCATTAAAATGGAATGAAAAATTACAAATATATAGAAAAAGGGATTAAAAGAACCAAAAACCATACCAATTGTATAAGCATGCAAACTGCTTAAAAATGGCACTTCTAAAAATGCAAAAATTTGCATAGTTACTGCGATTACCAAAAGAATCATACCTAATATTTTTCGATCTCTTAAAGGTCTATATTCATTTTCCATGCTATTGTTTTTGTTCATTTGTATAAATTATAAAGAAAAAGAGTCATTTAGTTTCTAAACTTAATTAAACATTGTATTAAATAACGGTTTTTTATTAATAAATTAAAATAAATTTCACGATTTTATTTTTAGTGTTATTTAAATCATTATCATTACAAAACAAAAGCATTTTTTACTCAAATACAAATACACTTAATTATTAAAAGAAAAAATGTAATTCCAAGAAGTAATATATACTATGATAAATTTATCCTAAAACCATTAATGATTATGCGCATTAAAAAAAATAAGGCCACTAATGTGAATCCTTATTTTCCATTTATTAAATTGAATAAATATCAGTTAAATCGTTTGCAAAGAATGATCTTTGTTCAACTTGAGCACTATATGCTTGTGGCATAGGAGAAGCTGGTGAAGCATTGCTTCTTTCTGATAATTTACCAGATACAGTTCTTTCATGACCACCTGAATTCAATTTTACAGTTCATGTGGTATCTTGAGTTATTGTATCAAAGTCTCATTGTGAAACTGTAAAGTAAACTATTGTATTGCCAATAGATTTTACAAATAAGTTTGGTCTACCAAAATTAGCCTTATTTGCTTCATATAATATCTTAGCAATTTGTGATGAAGTCATACCAGAAATTACATTAAGAGCGTCTTGATTACCAGATGTAGATTTAAATCCTTTTATAATACCTTGTAATGTTTTTCCAGTAGGTGCCCCATTATCCAAAATTTCTGCTGTTCAACTTACAGAACCATTAGCGTCATTAGGTATATTTGAAGTAAATCTAACATTAGTTAATTTACCATCAACCATGATTTTAGCTAAAGGTTTATTGTAGAAACTTGAAGGAAGCAAGTTATTAATTGATGTTGCTGAACCTGAAACTATTTTTTCACTAATTATTTTTTTCATTTCTGTATCACTAATATTTGCTGAAGAATGATTAAATCCATCTAAAGCTCCTGTCAATATATGTGTATGTGTTGTAGTTATTGGGATTGAACCATCTGAAATAGTAGCAGCTCAAGTTATTCCATTAGAAGTATTGTTTATTTTCATTAATTGAACATATAATTTTTTACCATTTTTATTAACGATAACATCAATTGGTAATATATATTGTCCAGAGGAAACTCCATTAATAGGATTTTTAGCTTTAATCGCATTGTTAATTTCACTTGCACTAACTCCATCAATTAAAAGATCTGTTGGATTAGATGCTGTTATAGTTTGGAACCCTGTTACCGCGCCACTTAGTGAACGTACTTTACTTGAACCCGGCGCATATATAGTTGCTGTTCAGTTTACGCTACTTGTTAAATCTGATGGATCAGAAGAGTTTATTACTACTTGAATCGGAACATTATTTATATTAATAACTAATTTTCTTGGAACACGATACGTTGAAGCCTTATTGTTACCAATAGGTGATTTACGTTTAATTTCAGTTGTTATTTGATTAGCTGTAAGTGAATCAATCGCAGTATCAATAGGATTAACATTACCTCCTATATTGGCAAATCCTGTTAACGAACCTTTTATAATTCTTGATTGACCATTTACATGTGAAACCAGCGCTGTTCAAGATATAGAGTTGGATAACGAATCTTGTGATGAATTTATAATTTTAACATCGAATGTTGATTGACCATTTGTTAAGCTTACATTTGAAAATGGATAGTTCGCAATTGTATGCTGACCAATTGGATTTTTTATTTTTTCAGCATTATTAATCATTGAAGCGGTTATTGAATTTAAATCTTGTATAACATTTTGATTTATAGGAATTCTTAATCCGCCAAATATACCACTCAATGTACGCTTACTTGTAGTACCATTTGTTGTTATTTCTGCTGTTCAAGAAATAGAACCTGTAGCATTATTTTTTGTTGTAGTTTTAAAGATTGCAGAGACACTGTGACCTTGGTGTGAGAATGTTACTGCTGGTAAATTCATTTGTCCAGCTGTTAATGAAGCTCAATTTGGAACCGCTGTTTTAACAGCATTGTTTATTTCACTTGAACCAACTGTTGAAAGAGCAATATCATTTATATTAACTGATGAAGATGTATGCATAAATCCTCTTAAAGAACCAGAAATAATTCTTGTTTTTGTAGTTGATGGTGAGGAAATCTCCATTGTTCAGTTGATTTTTCCATCAGAGTCAACTGCTATACTTCTAATATTCGAAATATTTATTGGGAATCCGTCAATATTATCAATAATTTTGCTTGGGAAATAGAATTTAGAAGCTAAATCCGAACCACTAAATGGTCTACTTTGTTTAATCAAATCATTAATCATAGTAGCGGTAATTGAATCTATTTTTGAATCAACTAATCTTTTATTAATGGAATCTTGATTTTCAAATCCATCTATAGATCCTTGTTTAGTTTTTGTAATAGGGGAACCGGTAATTGATGTTATTGCGTTTCATGTAATTCTACCGTTTGTATCATCTTTATTAATTGAATTAAATATAATATTGATCGTTTCTCCATCTTTTTGCATTTGTAATCTGCCGTGTATTATAGAGTTTGAAGGCTTATCATTTTTATTTAAATTAAATTGTTTCTCCATCTCTTTACTAATTTCATCAGGAGTTAAATTATTTAATATTCTTTCAATATTTTCATTTCTTAATATTGAAGAAGTTTTAAATCCACCAATAACTCCATATAAAGTTTTTGAAGCATTACTTCTTGGTGAAGTAATTGCACTTATCAATGAAATTTCACCACGATCTGAATTAATACCGTTATTAATTAGAGAAACATTAAATGTCTTACCACCTTTAATAACCGAAACAGTTGATGGTATATTGAAAGAATGTGGATCAATACTTGTCGAAATTTGATGTTTAGCAATTATTGCTTGATTAATATCTTGTTGAGTGATTGTTCTAATTAATCTTTGGTCATCAAGTATTGCGCTATTAGCATCACGTTCTGCTTGAGTTTGGAAACCAATTAATGTTCCATTTTTTGCAGCATTAACAATTGATGCACCTTTAACATTTGCAACTGCAGTTCATGAAATTGTACCAGCATTTCTATTTTTAGTATTGTTTGAAAATGTAACTTGAACATTAATACCTGAAGAAGTTACAACAACACTTGTAGGGAAATTGTAATTATTAGTATCTGTTGTACTATCAAAATTAGACTTAGCTCAAATAGCAGTGTTAATTTGTGCTTCAGTAATATTTTTAATAGCATTATCGATAGCTTTTTGTTCTTGTCCTGCAAGATCCATGAATCCAAATAGTGATGAACTAATTGCTCCAGTTCTTGTAGTTCCTCGAGTAGAAGTAGTACCTGTTCATGAAACAGAACCATTTAAATTATCCCTATTACCAGATTTCAACTTAACAATTACGTCTATACCATTAACATTTACAATAACTTGTTTTGGTAAAACATATGTTAATGCACTATCTTTTTTAGTAAATGGATTATCTTTTCTAATTTGTGCATTAACCATTGCTTCTGTTAAATTATTAAGTGCATTATTTGCAATTGTTGCTTTTCTTTCGTCTGATGTTGTAAATCCACCCAATGTACCATTGATATTTCTTGTATTAGAAATACCCGCAATACTTGCAGAAGCTGCTCAATGAACCTCTCCTTTTGCATCAGATATCGATGTTTTCCTTAATTTAATATCAATATTTTGACCATCAATTGGGATGGTAATGCTTTGGGGAATATTGAATTTATTTGGATCTCCATTTACATTCCCTTGTGATTTAATGGCATCATTAATATCATTAGAAGTTAATTTTGATAATGCATTTTTCTTCGCAAGAATATCTTGATCTGCACCATTTTGGAAGCCAGAAAGTTTTTTGCTTCTTAATCATTTAGAAGTATTTGTAGATGAATCACTAATTAAAGCATCTCAATTAATAGAACCATTAGCTTGATCTACTGAACGAGCAATTAAATTAATAGAGAAATTAATACCGTTTTTATTTATATTTAATATTGTATGTAATTCATTATTTTTGTAGTATTCTGCATTTATTGTTCTATCAAATGGAGCAAGTTGTTTCAACTTGTTATTAATATCTAAATCAGTAATTGTATTTATTGCTGCTAATGCATTAGCTCTTGCAATTTTTTGAGCTTTTTCAGCATCAGTTTCAAAACCTAAAAGTGTTCCTTGTCTAGAAATGCTTGAGGTTATGTTTGTTGTATTAGCTTTTGCACTAAATTTAATTTCGCCATTTGTAGAAACATTACCAAGAGTAACATCAACATGGATTGGATAGTCTTTACCATTTAAATGTTTTGTTATTGTTAGAGCAATTGTTCCATTATGTTTTTTATAATCATGCGGATTAGTTGTTCTATCAAATGAATGATTTTGTTTAATTGCATCAATAATTTCAGAAGATGTAAGTGAATTTAAAGCGTCTTGCTCATCTTGGTTAGATTTTGAATTACCATCTAACATTCCTGTTAATGATCCGGTGATATTTGCTTTTGTTTGGTTGTTAGCACTAGCTGTTGCAGTTCATGCAATTGAACCATTTGATGAATCAATAGAACCCGGTATTAAAGTAACTTTAATAGAAATACCATCTTTAATAATTTCTACTTTTCCTGGGAAGTTATTATTTTTATATAAATTAGGATCAGTATCTTTATTAAATGGTGCTTGCTCAGCAATTTTATTATTTATTTCAGTAGCACTTAAGTTATCAAGTGCGTGTTTAGTTTTAGCCTTAATTGCATCAACTAAATTAGCAAATCCACCAAGCGAACCAGTTATTCCTCTTTGCTCAGTTGTACCTGTTGTTGTTGCATTTGCTTTTCACAATATTTGTCCGTTTTTCTCATCAATAGTTGAGTGAGTTAAAATAACAGTAATGATATAATTTGTGCCATCCCTTGCAGTTTTATTAACCTTAACAAATTTTGGAATTAAGAATTTATTAATGTCATTCGGATCTGTAATTGGATTTTTTTTCAAAATTGCAGCATTAACTTCAGATTCAGTAAGTGAATTTAATAAGTCTTCAAGAATATTTGCGTTTTTGTCACTATCACTTTCAAAGCCAGTTAAACTACCTTTAGTTGTACGAGTTATTGAAATGTTTTTATGAGATATTGTTCCAATTCAATTAATTGCACCTAAAGAACCATCAACTGAAAGAGTTTCTAAATCAACAGTAAAGTTAAATCCATCTTTATTTATAATAACTTGACCTTTATTAATATCATTGTGGCCGGGAATATTATAAACACGAGGATCAGTATGATCAGTGAATCCACGTCTATTAATAATTGCATCATTAATATCTTGTTCAGTGATTTTACCAATTGCAGCAGTTATTTTTTTTCTTTTATCAGCAGCGATATTACTATCAAATCCTGTTAATTGACCAATTTTTGTAGTATGGTTACCTTTGAAAGAAGCCTCTCAAAATACTGATCCAATATTTGGATTTGTACCCTTAGCTTTAAGTAATACCGTAACTTTTTTTCCATTAGGAATTGTGACATCAATAGATGAAGGAAGTGTAAATTCAGAAACTTTTGTACTATTATCATAAGGATTTTTAGCCTTGATTGCAGCATTGATCATATCAAATGTTATAGCATCAATATCTTTTTGAGAATTATATAATTCAAATCCTGTTAAATCTCCTGAAAGAGTTTTTTTAATATCGTTAAATGTTGCTTGTCAAGAAATTTTTCTATCACTATTTTTAACATTAGGCGTTAAACTAATTAAAACATTTACGCCATTATTTAGGATTGTAACATTAGTTGGGAATGGATAATCTTTAGCTTCTCCAGAAATAGGAGAAATCTTTTTAATTGCATCATTAATCATAGCAACAGTTATAGTGTTTTCTGCCGCTTCATTTTGTGCTTTGTTCCTCATGATATCGTTTATAAATCCACTTAATTTACCACCTAATGAAATTGATATTTTAGAGTTTGTTTGTGAAACAATTTTAGTATTTCAAGATATATTACCGTTAGAATTATCAACAAATCCTTTTGAAATTGTTACATCAAATTTTTCACCCATAAATGTTAATACAACTTTTTTAGGCATGTTGTAGTCTTTTGCATTAGTCGATTGTGTAAATGGTTCATCAATTTTAATTTGTGAATTAATTTCATTGGTTGTAATTGAACCAATAATTGATGAAATATTATCTTTATATCCATTTAAATTACCATTAAATTCTTTTTTAGTATTTGTTGGATATTTTGGTTCAACAATTGCTTTTCAAGAGACTTGTCCTTTTCTTAAGTCAAATCCTGTTTTAGTTACTTTTAGTTTTATATCTAATCCATTAATTGGAATAGTAATAATTTGAGGTAGTAATGCATCTTTTGGTGAAATGGCACCTGAAATTTGCGTTTTTTCTCTAATAGCTTTTTCAATTTGATCAGTAGTTAAACCATTTATAATTTTCTTCTCTTTTAATTCATTTATAGCATCAAAATCCATGAAGCCAGTTAATTTTTCATTTTTAAATGTAGGTCTAATTTTTGAATATTGTGTTGAAAGTTCAGCACCTCATAAAATTTCTCCATCTTTAATATTTATTGAACCCGGAGTTAAATCTACATTAATTGGAATATCATTTTTTGCACCTTTTCAAATAGTGATTGTTTTAGGGAAGTGTCATTTAAGTCATTCTGCAGGATCTGTAGTTCTGTCAAATGGACTTACTTTTTTAATGGCATCTTTAATATCTTGAGCTGTTACAGAATTAATTGCATCATTAGAAGCTTTTGTAAATAGTGCTAGATTATTTTTGAATCCATTTAAATAAACAAATTCTGATTTACTGTCTTTTTCTTTAACATCCTTTGACATCCCACCATATTTTAATCCACCTATCATAAATCCAAAACCACCTAATGCAATTCTAGCTGTACCAAGAACATCATCAATAACTACCTTTTCATATTTTTTACCATCAAGTGTAAATTTGCTACCAGTTTTACCACCATTGGCTCAAACATTAACATCAAACAAACCAATTTCTTTAAGTTCATTATATTCAGGATATACTTTAAAGAAATCATCATTTATCCTAAAGTTTTCAAGATCTACTTTAGTTGAAGATTTGCTAGGAAGCATTGTATTTGCTCAAACTTTCGCACTTGTTCCTGAGTTGATTGGAACATGTCTTTTATCTGATAAGTAATTAATTAATTTCATTGTAAATTCATGAGAGTGTAAAATATTTTCCAACTTATCACTAATGTCAATATTTCTGCTATCAAAATCAGATACTGTTTCATTAAAGAAACCAGTTATTATGCCTGAACTATTTTTAGTGTCTTGACCTTTATCTGTTCAAAGGTTAGCTTTTCATGATAAGTGACCAATTTTTGTTTCAAAATTCTTTGGATTAGTTTTTACATTAACATGGACATCTATACCGTTTTTGGTAATATTTAATTTACCATCAAAATATTTCAATCACTCTTTTATAATAACTTCATTTAATTTCAGTGTATTACCTAGGAAAAAACTCTTTTCTCTTGTTATATTTTTACCTTTTCAAAAGGGATCATGTATATCTTTTGGAATTTTTGCAATAATTGCTTTTTCTATTTCTTCAGAAGTAATTGATTTCAATGCTGCATTTGATGCGGCATCATCCGGAATCTTTTTATCAAATCCTTTTAAGAAGCTTTCTATTTCTCTTGAATTCGAAACATTGGCATTAGTTGAAGAAACTTTTACTTTTCAATTTCATCAACCTTTTAAATTGTCAGGACCTTGATCTGGAGCTTTATTTATAAATTCCAATCTAAGATTCGCTCCTCTAAATTTACCAATTAAATCTAAATCTTCTTTATTTTTAGCTCATTTATCAACACTTGTTTTATCATCAAATGGGAATGTTTTTCTTAAAAAGTCATTTATATCTTTTGCAGTTAATTTATTAATTGCCTCATTGATTTTTCTTTCCTCTAAAGGAATATTTGAACTATTTTTAAACCCTGATAATGTCCCATCTATATTTCTAGCTGATTGAACATAATCAGTGCTTGCGTGTGAAGTTCAAGAAATTTTTCCGTCTATTGAATTAACTGATTTAGGAGATAATGTTACATAAATAGGGATACCTCTAACATAAACAGTAACCTTTTTAGGCAATGCATAATCTATTGCTAAATATGTATCATCAAAGTAATTAACAAGTAAAATTTGTTTATTAATCATATCTTCAGTTAAATCATTTAAAGCATCTTTATGTAATTTGATTAATTTTTGAGTTTGGTCTCCAATAGCTGTTTTTGCCTTAAATCCATCTAGTGAATCCATAATATCTTTTCTTGTTTTTGTAGCGTTTTTTGTAGAAGCTTCTGATGTTCAAGAAATAATACCTAAATCATCATTTTTAACAATATTACCTAATTTTACCGAAATATCAATACCATCAATTTTAACAATTACTTTTGAAGGGAAATTTTTAATAGTTGATGGAAGCGCACTAGATGAAGGCGGAACGATAAGTGCAATAGCATTATTAATATCTTTTGCAGTTAATTTATCAAGTGCATTATTAGAATCACGTTGATCTTTTAATGCTTTTGTTTCAAATCCATCTAATAATCCATCATTGATATCCCTGCCACTTTTTTGAGTTGGTGTTGTAAGTGTTGCATCTCAAGGAAGTGCACCCTTATCTGCATTTTGTGTATCTGGTTTAAATTTTATGATAGCTGAAATTTCTACACCATCTTTTTTAAATTTAATAAGCTTGCTACCTTTATTAAATTGTTTGGCAAATTCTCCACTTTTAATTTTATTATCAATTGTAAATATATCTTTCATTGCTTTATTTATGTCATCTTTTGTGATATTTGCAAGAACATCTTTTTCGTGTGCAATGATTTTATCTTGACCACTTTGGAAACCATCAAGTTTACCAACAATATCTTTCCTTGGATTTGGTAAATTATCAGTTTTTGCAGAAGAAGTTCATGAGACAATACCATTAACATCATCTACAGATCCTTTTTCTAATTTAACTTGGATATTTATACCGTCAATTGGAATAATAACTTTTTTAGGCATTATGAAAGTATCAGGATTAGTATCCTTTGTAATATTTTCAACTTTTTTAATCGCATCATTAATCATTTTATCTGTTAATTTATCAAGTGCGTTTTTCTCCGCAATTTTAATTCTGTCGTTAGCAGTTGAGAAGCCAGTTAATTTACCTAGAACTAATCTAGATTGTTTACCGATTGAACCAGTTGCAGATCAAGATATATTACCTAAATCGTTATTGATTCCTTTTGAGGCATCAAATACAACAGTAATATCAACACCATGAATTTCAACAATAACTTGTTTAGGGAAAGCGAATGATTTGGCTTCATCAGAATCGGTGAATGGATTATCAAGTTTAATTTGATCATTAATCATTTTTTCAGTTAGAAGTGAAAGAATGTTTTTGTTAAACTCGGAAGGGTCTTTTGAGTCTTTTTTGAATCCTGAAATTGTACCAACTACATCTATTTTTGGACTTGTAATATGTTGCGTTGTAGCTGACGAAGTTCAATTAATTCCACCATTTTGTTTATCAACATCACCTTTTGTTAATGCAACAGTAATAGGAACACCATCAATTGTTACAGTAACGGTTTTAGGGAAATTAGTTATTTTTGAAGGATCTTTTGAATTTGAAGGTTTAACAATTTTCTTAATTTCATCATTAATTACTTTTTCAGTTAATTTAGCAAGAGCAGCTTTCTCTTTGGCGATTTGTCTTTGGGCATCTGTGCCAAATCCTACCAAATTACCCGCAACACTTTTAGCAGGTAAAGAACTACCTTCTAAAATTACTGATGAATTTCAAGAAATTTCTCCATTTGAATTATTGATATTACCTTTTGTTAATGCAACAAGGAATTTAAATCCCTCTTTAGAAAAGACAATGTTCTTAGGAAATACGTAATCTTTGGCTTGTTCAGAACTTGTAAATGGATTATCGATTTTAATTTGTTTATTGACATCCGCTGCAGTAATAGAATTCATTGCAGCTTTTTCAGCTTCTTTTTCTAATTGTGGAACTTTTACCTCAAATCCTCTTAATGTACCTTCAAGATGTGGATTAGTTGTACCACTTGGTGTTGTAGAAGCAATAGATCACTTAAGAGCTCCAACAATATCATCTTTTGAAACTAAGTTTAATACTACTTCAAAAACTTTATTATCAATTATAACTTTAACCTTATTAGGTAATGGATATAAATTAACATCAATTTTTTCATCAAATGGTGAAATATCTTTTATTGCATCATTGATAAGTTTTTCGGTTAATTTAGCCAGAGCATTATCAATTGCTTTTTGATCAAATGTAGCTTGTGTAGCAAATCCTGACAAGTCGCCATTTTTAGAATTTGTTTTAGAACCATGTTTTGAAGAAATTTTAGCTCCTCATTTAACTTTACCAGTTTTTTTATCAACACCTTTTGGTGTTAATGAAACAGTAACTTTTGTACCATCTTGGGTTGTAATTATAACTTTTGAGGGTAAGACAAAAGTTGAAGGATCGGTTTGATGGTTAAATGGTTTAGCAGCCTTAATTGCTTTATTAATATCATCTGTAGAAACTGACATAACAGCTTTATCTTCTTTTGCAGCTTGTCTTATTATTTCATTAGAAAATCCTGAAAGTTTACCATTTTTTGAAACAGGAGCAGAAGATTTACCTACAACTTCAGCTGATCCACTTCAAGAAATATTACCAACTTTATCATCATCAGAAGTCCTTGATAGTGTGACTGTTATTTTAATGCCATCCTTTAAAATAATAACTTTTGGTGGCAATATATAATTCGATGCCATATCATTAGTATCAAATCATTTAGTTGACTTAATTGCATCATTAATATCCTTTTCAGTTAATTTTGCTAATGCATCATCAGCTTGTTTTTGCGTAATACCTGTATCAGGTTTTGGCGCAATAATTCCAAAGCCATTTAAATCACCATTAATTTTTCTTTCTCCAGTAGCATTTGGAGTTGTGGCACTACCCATTCATGAAATAGTTCCGTGAACCTTATCAACATTTCCTGCTGTTAATTTTACAGTAATTGTTTTACCTTGATTAACCACATCAACACTTGATGGAAGTGTTCATTTTGTTGGATCTGTTGTTTTAGCAAATGGGTTATCATGCTTAATAGAATCGTTAACCATTTGTACTGTAACACCTTGCAATGCAGCATTGGCAGCTTCTTCATCTTTTTGTTTCTTAGTTTTGAATCCATCAATTTTACCTTGAACATCTCTACCATTTACTTTTGGATCTGCGTTTGGTGCTGAAACCTTAGCAGTTCATTTAATCTGACCTTTATCAGTATCTTTTGGATCTTGTGTAGGTTGTGTTATTTTAACCTTAACATTAATTCCATCGATAGGTATTGTTACCTCAGCTGGAAGTTTATGATTTAAAGGATCTGTTTGATCAGTGATTGTTTGAGCATCTTTAATTGCTTTATTAATCATATCGTCAGTAACTTTTTTAACAGCTTCATTGGCTTTTTTAGTCAATTCTTCTGCATTTGTTTGGAAATTATCAAGTTTACTTGTTAATTTATCAGTTCTTTGTGCATTTGCAGTTGAAACTGTTCCTGATCAAGTAATTTCACCCAAAACATCAGAAACAACTTTTTTAGTTAAAGCAGCTGTTATTGTTGTGTTTGTACTATCTCCAGGAATAGTAAAAGTAACAAATGGAGGGAAATCATAATTTGAAGCCTTATCTCCATTAACTTTATCATATGACTTTTTAAGTTTAATTGCATCGTTAATCATACTTGCAGTAACTTGGTTAAGTAATTTAATATCCCTATCGATAATTTGTTGATTTTTATTACTAAATCCTGTCAATATTCCAGAAAGACCTTTTGTTCTTGGAACTTTATAGTGAGGAACAGTTGCAGAAACTAAATCTCAACTAATTTGACCTTTGTCATCATCAACAACTCCTTTTGTAATTGTTACGTGAATTGAAACACCACCTGAAATAACATCTAATACCGTTGGTAAATTAAATGTTGAGGCAACTAATGCATTTAATGGTTTAGCAGGATTTTGTGTTGTTCCACTTGCAATATGTTTACTTCTAATAGCATTATTAATTTGTTCTGCAGTTAAGTTTGCAAGTGCATTTTCCTCAATTTTTTCTTGTTTTTTAGCTCCGGTGATGAACCCTTTTAGTGTACCAACAATATCTCTTCTTGAGAATGTTGCATTGGGTGTAGAAGCAACAGAAGTTCATTGAATTCAACCTTTTTCATCATTTGTACCTCTTCTTGTTAAATCAATAGTAACATCATGTTTAATACCATCATCATCAGTCAATTCAACTGTAACTTGTGAAGGCATTTTTCATTTATCAGGATCTGTATTCTGATCGAATGGATTTGATGACAAAATTGCATCATTAATATCTTTTTCAGTTAATTTATTTAAAATTGAATCTGCAATATCTTTTGCTTTATCAGACTTGCTTTCAAATCCATCTAAAGTACCATTAATATTTTTTGTTTGTTTCGAACCTTTTGCGGATGCAGTACCAGTTCACGAAATTTTTCCCTTATCATTATCAATTGAACCAGGTGTTAATTTAACTTTTACATTAATACCATTTTTAGGTACGACAACTTCTGTAGGGAATGGATATTTTGAAGCATCTGTATGATCATCAACGTGAGCAGCTTTTTTAATTGCATCAATTACATCTTGTTTTGTAACATCTTTAATTGCTTGATCAACTAATTTTTGGTGAATTTGTGCTGAAGTTTCAAAACCATATAGAGTACCAAATAAATTATTTCTAGTTATGCGAGTTGTAGAATCAGTTGCGGTTGCAGTTCATTCAATTGCACCCTCAACAGTATGTACAAATCCTTTAGTTAATTGAACCGTAAATACTTCTTTGCCAATTGTAATTAAAACGCTTGCTGGGAAAGGATACTTTGTAGCATCAGTTGAATCATCAAATGAATGTTTTTTCTTAATAGCGTCATTAATCATTTTTTCTGTTATTGTTGCAATTTGTTTTTCTACTTTTTTATCTCTAACATCTTGAACAGTTTCAAATCCTGCAAGATTACCAATAACATCTGTTCTTGGTGCTACTTTCGAACCCACTATTGAAGCAGAAGAAGTTCAAGGAATTGTACCGTTATTATCATTAGCAGTTCCTGGTGTAAGTGCAACTGTAACATCAATACCATCAATTTGAATAATTACTTGTGGTGGAATTACAAAAGCAGATGCTTTAATATCTTTTCCAACATGTTTAACCCTAATAATTTCATCGTTAATCATTTTAGGAGTAATAGATTGTAATATATGTTTTTCATTAGCATCTTTAGCTGCTTGACTAGAAGTTTTGAAACCTCCTAAAATTACATTTGAAAATTCTTTTGACTTAGAACCTAAAGTAGCTTTAGCGTCTCAAGTAATTTGTCCTAAATTATCATTTTGAGATTTATTTACTAATGTTACAGGGATTGGATTACCATCAATTGTTACTGTAACTTTTAAAGGTAGAACAAATTTACTGGCTAAATCAGAACTAGTAAATGGACGTGCAACCTTAATTGCATCATTGATATCTTTTGTTGTAATTTTATTTAAAATTGCTTGATTTAATTTATCTTGTTTTTCTTTATCAGTTTCAAAACCAGGTAATTTACCATCAATTGGTTTATCTTTTTTATTATCAAATTGAACATGTTCTGTGTGTGGTCTACCAGTTCAATTAATTTCTCCAGTTTTTGGATCTTTTGAACCGGGTGTTAAATCAATAACAACTCTAACATCTTGTCCATCTTTAGCTTTTTTAGTAATAATAACTTTTGGAGGAATTACGTAATTTACAATATCTTTTTTATCACCACTTTTATTAATTAATGGATTAGATTTTTTAATAGCTTCATTAATATCCTTTGGAGTAATTGAAGAAATTACTTCTTTATCCCTTGCGATATTTTGTTTTATAAGAGAAGCAAAACCTTCTAAGTCTCCAAATAGATCTTGTCTTGATTTTGAAATACCAGAAACTGATGCTCTTTTTAATGTTCAAGAAATTAAACCCTCATTAGAATCAATTGCACCTTTTGTCAAAATAACATCAATATCAACTCCGTCAATATTTATCGATAATCTTGTGTTAAAGTTATAATATTTTGGATCAGTTGAATCATCAAAATTTTCTGCTTTTTTAAGTGCATCATTGATATCTTTTACAGTTAATTTAGCAAGTGCATCTTCTCTTGCTTTATTTAATTTTTGTTTGTTTGTTTTAAATCCATCTAAACTATCATTAATAACCTTAGCATCTTTAGGATCTTGACCTGGCACTATAACAGTTCCTGTTCAATCAATTGAACCATTACCAGCATTTTTCTTACCTGGCTTAATTTGAACTTCAATTTCTTTTCCGCCACCAATAGGAATTTGAATTTTTCCAGGAAGTGTTACATCTTTTGGTTCTAATTCGCTAATTTTCTTACCAGTTTGTTTTTCAATAGCTTTTTTAATTGCATCATTAATTTTATCGCCATCAATTGTTTTGGCACCACTAATAATGGCTTCTTTTTCTTTATCTTTTTTAGTTTTTAAACCATCAACTTGGTCTTTTAAGTTAACTTTTTTATCAGTGTGTGGTCCAGTAGCAACTCCTGTTCATTTAATAATACCTTTATCAGTATCTTTTTGATCTGGATTTGGTTGTGTGATTTTTACTTTAATATTAACTCCATCAACTGGAACTATTATTTCTTTTGGAAGTATATGCCCATCAGGGTCTGTTTTATTATCAATATGTTGAGCTTTTTTAATGGCGTCAGAAACTAGTTTTGGATTTTTTGCAAGTTTATCTAATGCAGCATCTGTAATTTTCTTTTGTGTTGAAAGAGGTCCATCAAATCCTCTTAATGTACCAATTATAGATTGTGTTTTAGAACCATGTGCATTTGAAGCAATTGCAGTTCATGCTATTGTTCCATATTTTGCATCAATTGTACCGGGTGTTAAGGCAACATTGATTGTAACTTTTTTGCTAAGTACAACAGAAACTTTTTTAGGGAATTTATAAGTTTTTGGATCTGTTGTTCCATCAAAAGGAGAAGCTTTTTTAATTGCTTTATTAATAAGGTCT
>NZ_PSZO01000030.1 GCF_004335975.1 Mycoplasma marinum | reverse complement strand
AAGTAGTCGAAACTACTTTAATTTATTCAATATTTCTACATCTGCTTCAGCTCAATCTATTTCGTCAAATTGATCCGATGTTATTCACTTCATATCTTTATGAACATTTAATTTTATTGATTCTTTAGAATCTAGTAAAACACAATTTATAAAAGTTAAATTTATTATTGCAAACGGATATTCATATTCTGTAATTCCAATAATATTTGAAGTTTTAATATTTACATCAAGCTCCTCTTTTATTTCCCTTACTATAGTTTCTTGAATTGTTTCTCCATATTCAATTTTTCCACCAGGAAATTCTCATTTATTATTTAATATTCCCGTTCCGCCTCGTTGCATTATCAACATTTTTTCTCTTATTTTAATTACTGCAGCAACTACATAGATTTTCTTTTTCATATTTTAATGTTACCAGCTTTATCTTTTCTGCGATACTGTAAATATGATTATATATGATGCTTATGTAAATGATTTTTTGAAGTCCTCAAAAGACCCTAATGTTTTAGTTGCTGAAATAAGAACTAATTTGTGAAATAAATTTGGTATAAAAGTCGCTGAAAATGAACAGAGATCATGGGCGAATTCACTTCCTAGCGTTGCAAAACTAATAAATAAATCTAATAAGGATTTTAGGAAAGTTTTGATTGAGTTTAATATACCAACTTCAAAGAAGAGAATTGATTTTATAATACTTGGAAAGAATAAGGAAGGTAAACCTTCTGCTTGATTATTAGAACTAAAACAGTGATCGGAAGTTAAAGAAGAAGAGTGGAATACTTTTAGAGTGGGAAGATATACTGATTCACACCCTTCAGATCAAGCTACTGATTATAAATTTAGATTAGAGCATGAAATGGGCATGGAAGGTAAGATAGATATTAAATCTGGAGCTTACCTCCATAACTTAAATGATGAAAATTCACCACTCTTAAAAGGTGAGTATGAGGATATTTTAAACAAATCAAATCTTTACTATCAACAAAATGAAGAAGAACTTTCTCGCTCTATTGAACATCAAACAATAATAAAAGAATCAAAGGAAGCTTTTGAGTTATTTAAAACCGCTAGATGAATGCCAACAAAGACATTTAAAGAGTCGGTTCAAGAAAACTTTGAAAGCATTGAATTGGTTGGAAGTCAGAAAATAATATTCAACAAAATTGAGAGATTTATAAAATCTTGAAAACAAGAAGATAAAATGACTTTTATAATTTCGGGAGATCCAGGATCTGGAAAGACTATTATTGCGTTCAAATTAATGAATCTATTTGTCGCAAAATTAGGTATGAAAATGCAAATGATGCTTCCTGGTCAAGAAGTTAGGAAGGCTATAAAAGATGAACATTATAAGGCTATACTTTCTCAAAATATTTCTGGTGCAACAATGTGAAAAGGATATGATTCGGTAATAATAGATGAAGCTCATAAAGCAATTGGTAGAGACACTGGTATAGTTAATTACTCAAGGAATTATAAAAATATAAAGTTTGCAATTGTATTAATTGATAATGATCAAGTAATTAACCGTAAAGGTATTACAAAAGAAGAAGTAAAAGAGATAGCGATTGAAGCTGGTCATATTGTTAGAGAATTTAATATTGAAGAGAGTTTCAGAAACTCTGGAGAAAGATCATTGCTAGATTGAATTGATCATACTTTTTATAATAGAAAAACAATTTCTGGAGATATTGAATATGAACAATCAAAATACATTAATAAAAATCAAATCTACAAATTATATTCTTATGAAAATGCAAAAGACTTTACTGATTCATATTTTGCAAAAAGAGAAGACAATAAGTCGACCAGAATAACTTCGTTATGAACAAGTGGTTACTATGTTGGTCCTGCTGATGAAAATGGAAGACCGAAAGCAACATTAAAAATAGGTGAAATTGGATTTCCGTGAAACCCAAATGAAGAGTGGGCAAAAGCAGTTAAGAAGAATAATATTGAAGACTATGAAACGTATAATAAAAACGTTAAGAAATATGCCAATGACCGTAAGTTATTTTTAACTGGTAATCCTCATGCATCTTATATCGCGTATTTTAATCATATACAAGGTTATGAATTTGAGAATATCTTTGTATACATCCCAAACGTCTTTACATATGAAAACAAACAAATAATTTTTCATAGAGAAAGACTTGGAAAAGAGGTGTTAACTTCTCAAACTTGATCACCAAATTCAAAAGCGAAAAGTTTAAGGGGAAGAGATACTTATGAGTTAAATAAAGGTTACTTTCTAAATAGAATAAAAGTAATGTTGACTAGAGGGACTAAAACAACACATGTTTTTGCTGAAGATCCGGATTTGAATAGTTATTTGAACTCCAAAATTGAAAATTAATAATCGTGCTATACTGTAAATATGAAAAGAGATATAAAAACAGAGATTAGGGCATATGATTCTTTTGAATTAATTTTTTCTCCAAATCAAGAATTAATAATAATAAAAATCAATAATAACAACGGTAATTTTGATGACACTGCTAAAATTATTGAGAACCAACTTAAAAATGATTACCTTTCACAAGCAGGGGTTTACTTTTTAAGGTTGGATGGAGGATATTATATTGGTGAAACAATAAACCTTAAAAAACGTTTTTCTGAGCATGAAAAGATGAAGGAATTTTCAAGTATTACATTTGCCACTTATAAATATGACCTTGAAGAATTGAATAAAGAACAAATAAGAGATCTTGAATCTATTTTGATTGAGTTTGCAAACGACAATGGATTAACTCTTGGCAACGCTAAAATAGAAAATAGAAAGACTAGAAATCTTTTGAATCACAATGACCACATTAATATGGCTAGGTGAATATGAAAAAATTTCTCATACTTAAATATAGAAGACATATTTGATGAATTAAATTCCAACCAAATTCAAGATATTGAAAATAAAGGAATGGTTAAAATTAAAACTATGGATGTGAACAGGGATAATTCCATTACTAAACAAATAGTTGTTCAAAAAGATGTCAAGAATAAAGTTATTGATAAAAACCATAAAATCTTTAAATTTTTAGATTTTAATGAATCACCAACAAAAGGTTATATGAAGATTAAGATTGAAATTTATAATAAAAATTCAGCTGTTAAATGTCTTTTTGATTATCTATATAAATCAAAAGGGAATGCTACCATTGATAGTGAATTAACTAATTCAAATAGAGTCAAAGGGTGAATAGCTGCTGCAACACTTGCTTATTTTAGGATACAAACAAATGGAACTGCAAGAGGAACATTAAATTCGTTGGTTTCCAAAGAAAAAGCATTTGAATTAATAAAAGATTTTGTTGATTTAAATTATTAGCAAAACATCGAAATCCAAAATACAGAACACTTTTCTATAAATTGGATTGCTCGATGTTTTTCTTCTTAAAAAATTTTGTAAATTTCAACATCTTCGCTATTACGTTTGATGTAACCTGCAGTTGTTTCAATATTGCTATGACCCATGGATAAAGAAATATCGTAAATACTAATATTTTGGGCATAGCAGAATTTTGCATAGCCCCTTCTAAACATATGTGGGGACAATTTCCTTGAACCATCCAATATATTTATTTTGTTATAAAGATTTTTATAACCAAATGGGAATAGAATTTCACTACATGTCTTTAAATACTCTTCCAGTTCTTCTTGTAATCAAGCGGAAATCATTACTTTACGTTGTCTTCTTCCTTTTCCAAAAACATGTAATTCATTATTCTTGATATTGCTCTTTTTAAGGTTTAATAACTCTGATGAACGAATTCCAGTCTCAAATAATATTCTAATTATTATTCTTTTTTGAAAACCCATTTTTGTTTTTCTATTTATTCTTGATAAATATTCTTTATACTCTTTTTAAGAGACAAAATCTTTAACAATTATTTCTTTCTTTGGTAATTCTATTTCTCGATATCTTTCGTCCTTTAAAAATTTATAGTAGCTTTTTATAGCTGAAAGCATCAATCTTCTTGAGTTTATTGAAATTTCACTTGTGTCAATTAACATGCCTTTATAATCCCTTTCATACCTTTCTAATGTATTGGCATATTTTAAATATATTTCTACCGTTCTTGATGAATGGTTTTTTATTTTTTCTAAATGTTCTTTGTATGTCACATATTAATGATAGGAAAAGCTTTAAAGCAAAATAGTTTTATACCTTCTTGTTAGCTTATGTGTAAAAAAATAGAGATAACTTGAGTTTTATCTATTTTTTTCTTGTTCATATTGAAAAAATTATACCTTTTTATTTTTTTAAGTGGAACTTTTTTAAGCATATTAGTACAGAAAACTCAAGTTAACCATATAAAAATAATGGAAACATTTGCAGGCATTGGTGCTCAACATAAAGCTATTACAAATATAAAGGGACAAACACACAATAAATTCAAAGTTACAAAGACCGCTGAATGAGATGCAAGAGCAGTCATTGCTTATTCACTCATTCACCATAAGTATGATGTTGAAAATGTATTAAAGAAAAATAAATTGGAAACAGAAGAGAAAATTAATAAATGATTATTAGACAGGACTTTTTCATTAAATTCCAAAACACCAGGACATGTAATTAGAAAACCGCTAAACTTCAAAAAAAGATTGGCAGCGGCATCAATTACCAATCGAAACAATCCAGATATAACAAAGGTAAAAGGATCCGATATAAGGGATGTTGATCTATTGACTTATTCTTTTCCTTGTCAAGGTCTTTCTGTTGCTAATATGGGCCGTGCAAAAGGTATTAAGCGTGATGCAGACTCTACTTCAAACTTAATTTGACAAATAGGTGGAATATTGCAAGAAGCAAAAGATAATGATCAACAGTTACCTAAATATTTATTAATGGAAAATGTAAGGGACTTATTAAATAAAAAACATCTTGAAGATTATGAGGAATGGAAAAATCTTTTAAAAGACAGCCTTGGTTATGACACATTCACATTCCAGTTAAGAGCAGATAACTTTGGAATGGTTCAAACTCGTAAAAGAGTATTTGGAATTTCAATACTAAATCCAAATAAAGAATGAACCCAAGAAATGATTCAAGAAATGTTAGACGGACAAAAATACGTTTTAAACAAAGAAGAGTCAGTCAAAGAAATAAAAAAGATTTTGAATTTTAATTTAAATAATAAAACGCTAATAGAAGAATACAAACATGCAGTTCCAAACAATACAAAATCAAGAGTGAAAATGGCTAAAGAAAATAAAGATTTAACTAAAAAAGGAATGACGAGAATTAATACATTAACAACCAAACAAGACAGACACCCAAATGTAGGAATGATCCCATATAAAAATAATTTTGAAGGTAAGTTAGATTATAGATTTATTACGCCAAGAGAAGCTTATCAAATTATGGGATTTGATTCAAAAGATTTTGATAAGGTGCGAGATGAATGATTAGTTAATAAAACATTGACAAAAGAAAGTTTATACAGACAAGCGGGTAATTCAATAGCAGTTAAAGTGCTTGAGGCTGTATTTAAAGTTATAGATCAAATAGAAAAGAGGGAAAATGATTAAACCATGAAAAATAGGAACTAATATCGATAAGTACTATACAGAGTTTCTAATTTTTTGCTCTAAAAACAACCCTAAATTTATAAGGGTAGAAAAAATCAAAGCAAATAGTTATGTTCTTGTTGATGAAAATGGCAATAAAAGTACTGAAGTTTATCAAGAAACAAAAATGATGCAATTTATAAGGGTTATTTGCTTTTTAGGAATGATCGAATTGGAAACCGGTCCTATAAGCAAGGTTAAAAGTCTTCTTAAACCAACTATACAATATAGTGTTTTAATTAATAAAGATACTCAAGAAGAAGGACTTGAAAAAGATTGGCAAAAAATGATTGTTGAAAAAGTTGCAAAGGATATAAGGAGTGAATTCATTGGTGAGGGAATACTTGAAGATATGCCTATGCACAAAAATTTTGTATACTCAATTGCGCTTTCTCTTGTTTCTACAGATAAAAAATCTGAAGACCAAATAAACTTAATGCTTGAAAATGGTAGGGTTAAAAGCTTTAAGAAATTCTATAAAATATTCATTGAAATGATTGAAAAGTATGACGAACAATTAAAGTTTGATATTAGGAGAAAGTTGCTTGGTAAAATAGATAATTTTTCAAAAATAATGGACTCAATAGGGAATGTACCTGTTCACTCAAAAATAAATGTAGAAAGAAAGATTGACCAAGAAATCTTTATAGAAGCAATAACGTTAGGTACGTTCCTTAGAAAAAGTATGTCAGAAAATTCTAAAATTAAAATTCCGATTTATCAACGTGAATACAGGTGAGCATGAGACACACTTGCTACGCTATTGGTTGATATTAGAAATATTGATATCAGAAAGATACATAATATTGGAACAATCATGACAATACCTCAAAAAAGTACTGAAAGAAATCAAGGCATGAATGAATGACAAAAGATTATTGATGGACAACAAAGAATAACTTCATTGTCAATAATTACTAGAGCAATGTTTGATTTATGTGTTTCTCAAGAGTGAGGAGTTCCAATGATGGTTATTGAGCTATTTGAAGAGGAGAATGAGGGAGTTAATGTCTATTCAGATAGGTTTATTAAAATCAAAGGAAATAAAGACTTTGATGCCTTTCAAGCAATGATTACAGGTAGACATAACGAGGAAGACTTAAGAAAAACAAAAATTCACGAAAATTTTGTAAATACATTAATGTGATTGTCTGTAAATATAAAAACTTCAGCAGATGCAGAAGAGTTTTGATCGAAACTTCTTAAGGGTATTTTATTCACTGTCATCATGGACTATGAATCAGATGAATATAGATTATTTGAAAAAATGAATACAGGATCAATTAATCTAAATACAATGGAATTATTTAAAAACCACTTATTAAATAAATTCTCGAGTATTGTTGATGAAAATGAAGAAGAATTTCAAAAAGTATTTACAAATGAAATTTTAGAAAAATTCAAGAAAAAAGATACTTTAGACGAGAAGAAAATAGAAACATTTATCCTTACTATCCTAAGAATGAACGATTATGAAATAAATAAAGACACTCTTTTCGAACAATATAAAGAATTCATAGATATAAAATATATTGATGATG
>NZ_PSZO01000029.1 GCF_004335975.1 Mycoplasma marinum | reverse complement strand
TTTTCGTTATGCTCTTTTTTCATGTTAAGATAAAATTACAACATAGGAAGTAGTGAGATTTCATGAAAACTAAGTTTACACAAAATTTGCTACTCTACCTATCAAGGCGTAAAAATGTAGTTCTAAAAAATTTCACTTCATTTTCTGTTGCATTTATATCAAGTATAGTTTTAATATCAATAACATCAATACCATTATTAATAAGGGTACAAGACTTTAAGATGATTATTTTTATGTGATTAACGTTTATTCTTTCTTCAATTCTTATAATATTTTTCTGCACATCAATCTTTACTTTAATCTGTTCTTATTTTTCAGTAATAAGTTCCATAATTATTTCAATAATAATCTCTTTCTTTTTAATATTTGGTGCAATTGGAGTTAGATTAATGTTTGATTCTGAAAATCACAATAAAATGAGTTGAAATGATAAAAATGGTGTTAATTATGCATCTATGTTTAAAGTAAATTCAAACGGAAAGGTAGAGGAAGAATACAAAGTATTTGAAGAAACAAAAGGGAAAATATTCAATAACAACAAGGGGGATGATGTATTGAATTATGATAATAAGCTTAATTCTTGATTAAATCCTGGAGAATGAATTGTCAACCCTATATCTTCTATTTTTGGAAGATATCATAAAACAGACAAAGAAAGTTTAATTATTTCCTCGCAAGATAGTTATAAATTTTCAATGAGCAAAATAATAAATAAAAAAAGTGGAGAAATTTCTGAATTGCCAATTCCTAGTGATAAACAAAAATGGGTTTTTGTATCTGCACAAGATTTTAATCCTTTTACAAGTACAAAAGAAGAAATTATCGAAAAACTTGTTGATCTTTCAAAAGGATTCAAAAAAGAATTTAGTGATAGCGCATTGTCAGATGATAATAATTTCGGGATTTGAGTATCTAGATTAAAAACCGAACCATTATGAAAAAGGTTAAATTTAACTGAAGAAGATAAAAATATTTTAAGGTATTGAACTGGGTTATATAATAATGAGCACCTAAACTTCTATTTATTAAATTATTTTAATTTATTAAAAAATAAAGTTCTGGATTTCGAATCTATTTTAAAAGAAAAGGGAGTGCCAAAAGAACATATAGAATTATTGGACTTTTTATTTAAAAGTGATGTTGCAAGAGACAACATTTTAGATAAAAATGCGCTAGTATCAGCAATTTATATAAATGATAAATTCCCTTTCTTAAATTATAAGAATGTATACTCTAAAGCTAATTATGAAAATATAGAAGAAATAAAAGACTTAGTGAGGTTTCAAGCTGGGAATAGTTTTTCTAAAATTATCTTAGAGGACGGGAGTACTTTTGATGTTGATTTATCTAAAATTAGCACTGAATTTAAAAATATAAAAAATAAAAATGAATGAAATGATTATATTGATGCTCATAATGAGTATGGTAATTTAGAAAAAATTTATAAACAATTTAAGTCGTATTTAAATAACAACGGTAAAAACATTAAAGTGATAACATTTTCAAATAATGTTTTTGATATCTATAAAATAGATGGTTATTACAATATTAAAGTAGTGCCATTTAGCCAAACGCATGGGATAACATCATTAATAATTTTTATGATTGGTACATTATCTTTCATAACACTATTAAAAACATATAAAAACAAAAACATTTCATAAGGGAGAAAAAAATGAAACAAAAACATAAAATGTTATTAACAACAACATCAACGATTGCAGTTTTAACAGTTCCGGTTACATTAGCTGTATCTTGTGGAACAGATAGTCAAAAATCATATATATTGGATGGTAAAGCATTCAAGAGCAAACAAGAATTTATAAAATACGCTAAAAGTAAATTAATTAAAAGGGAAATAAGCGATACTGGAGATAATATTTGAAGTATTTCTAATGGTAAAAAGAATCAATATTTTTATTCGCCACAAAAAGTAAGAGATTATATTTTTAAAAATAAAATAACACCACAAAAAGTTTGGATACCAAATAAATATAAATTTAAATATACAGATCCATCATACAAATATTTAAATGATGATGAAATATCTCAATTTTCAAAAGGAGATGCAGGCACATACTACTCTTTTAGAATAAGTGGAGGTAAAACAATACTTTCTGAAAAATTGACTAATGATAAGAAAGAAAACTCAATAAAATTTGAAGCTACAAAGCAAAAAGCTATTCAATCATTTTTACAAATACATCAAATTTATAGATTTAATAATTTATATTTTCCTGATAAAGACTCTCTTAAGCATTATTTAAAGGTTTTGAGTAAAATACCTAAGGCAGAAAGAAATATACTACCCACAACGAAAAGTGTTGTCTTCACTGGAGCAAATGGAATAAGTTCAACTCCATTTGATTTCAATGGTAAAGTTGATGAAAAGAGCGAACAATACAAAAGAGCCTCTACATTCATTAAAAAGAATGCAGCTTTAAAAATTACTTTAGACGGTAAGACTTTCGACATACAAGATGCTAATAAAGAACTTTTGAGTCTTAATACAAATAAAGTCCTTCCTTTGATTGACTACATTAATGTTAATAAAACTAAACAAAGGTTTATTATTGACCTTAAAAAAGGCACAAAAGGAACTTTGACTGGTGGCTATTTAATTAATACTAATGGTAATATGTCACATATACAAAAACATGACAAATCTTGAGTTCATACTGAAGAAAAATTTGATAAAGCAAGTTTTAAAGATAGAACAATAATAAATTTATTTAATTCCGCTGCTAATATAGCATTTGCAGATAAAAAAGAAGGCGTTAATATATTAAATATCATTTCTAATAAAAGTAGCGCTATTAAATTTGATAAAAAAGAAGAGGATAAATTTAAAAATTTTAGACAAACATTAAATGAAATACCTACTACAATGTCTACAGGCATTGGAGATGCGCTTTGAGAACAACAAAAAGAGATGCTAGAAGGTAAAAGATTTTCATCATTTAAAGCATTATTTTATTTAAGGTCATGAACATTAGATAAAATTATGAGAGATGGTGTTAGAAGCCCAAATATTATTAATTTAATTAACAAATTCTTTAATAAAGGTCTTGAGATGTTGGATTATAAAATAAAGGAACTTATATTACCAATTGCTGGTAAAGAAGTTGTTGATAGTGTTAATTTACTAGAGATGGCAGATTTTACAAAACAAAAAAATCTTTTTGTAGATCCTGATATAATGATAACTAGTTTTTATAAAGGTAGATACAAAAAAATTGGTACTACACAAGAGATATATAATCCAAAAATAATATCTTTTGTTAAGGCTGTGCAAATCTACTTTGCTGTAGAAGGATATAAATTAGAACTGGTTAAAAAAAAATGAAGATAAAATTCAAGAGAATATTAAAATGTTGAATCAACCACAAACTAATAATGGTTATCCACAACCAACAGTAATTACAAATTTAGATTTATATACATTTGATTATAATAATAAAAATTCTTCAATTTCAACTATTAAAAATGTGATTTTTAAAGATTGAGTTGCTGATACTAACTATCAAAAAAATCTTGAGGATACAAAACAAAAATTTAAGAAAAATGTAGAATCATTCTTGGAACTGCAAAGATTAAATTTTAGAAAAGTTAATTCCTTTTTATCCTCTGAACATAAGGATTTTCGAAATTTTAAGTGAGATTTAAATGAAATGATCAATATACTTAATGATAAAACCGGTTATACCAAAATTGAAAAAGCTAAGTTAGTAAAACTATGTGGAGTTGCGATGATGGACTTTCTTTATAACCCTCAAGGAAAGAAAGACTTTTTAGTGAATATTCAAAACAATATTAAAGATGCAAATATTCAAACAAAAATTAAGGATGATTTGCAAACATCAAAAATTGAATTTGATGAAGTTATATCCATCTTAAATAATCCTTCCAAAATGATTGAAAAACAAGCTAATAAAGTATTAAAAGAATTCAATAAAAGTATTGAAAGAGACAGAATTAGTAGTACTTCACTTGAAAATCCAATTGAACTTGTAAAAGAAGTTAAGGAAGTATTTGAAAATGTAATAGAAATTGCTAAAGAGATGAATAAAATGCTGAGTCTGGTTTCTGCCGCAACTGGCCCTTTAGGGAAAACAGTATTACTTGCATTTAGTGTTGCCTTAGATGTTTTATCTGCCATTGTTGGTGAGGAAGTGATAGATGGATTTAAATTTGAGTATGGTAATGCAAAATCAATCATATGAACTGGTGGTCAACATACAGAACATAAATTTTGAGGTATAAAATTTCCTGATACTAATGTAACGGATGTTGATGATTTAGATCTTATAAAACCAATTGAAGTAACAAATAATTATGAAAAAGATTTTATGTTCTTTGAAGGTAAAAAATATAATAATGAAAATAACCTTATATCTGCTTGATTGGATAAAATAGCATCCATGAATACAGAGGATATACCCCAAAATATTAAGGACAAACTAAATTTACAATATTCATTTAATGGTAAAAATGCATCTGATATTTCCAAATTATCAAAGGATGTAATTAATAATGCTGTTCCCCAAGAGTTTTTGGAAATTAATGGAAGTTTAGTAAGTGATTTAAAAACTAAAAAAGATTTTGAAGTTGATAAGATATTGAATGATATAAAACCAATTTGAGTTGCTCAACTACCAAAAACAACAATTGATAAAAATGGTGTTCAACATCTTGAAAACATACCTTACAAAATGCCAATAACAAATAAGGTAAAATTATTCGGTAATCCAAATGAAATATCTAATAATGATTATCTTATGATTGATGCCAATAAAAAAGATGCAAAACTCCTTTCTCTTGAGAAAGTTATTGATGTTTTTGGTAAGTTATTTGAAAGAAAATATATGCAAATGGAAAGCAAACAAATTTCAGAATACGAGGCATTGTTTACAGATGATTTTGATAAACAATCAAATGGTTTTTCTGAAAAAACAATTTATAAGGCCAAATCTGTTGGCGGAGAGATTGAAATATTTTTAGATTTAAATGATGCAATCAATTGATTGCTTGTACATTCGAACTATTCTACCATTGAAAATCATGGTGAAAAAGTCATATATACTTATAAAGGTAATGATTATTTATCTGTAACTGATTTTATTAATGATTTATTATCTAAACAAGTAAAAGGAGGAAAACAAAATGCGAATAAAATTTACAAAAAATAAATTAGTAATTAGTGGTTTGGTAATCGCTGCTGTTTCGTTACCACTAATAACAACCACTTCACTTGCTACTAAAACAAAAAATCAACAAAGTCATAAGATTATTTTTGAAGGAAAGATGTTTTCTTCTTATGAAGAAGCTTTAAATTTCTATCTTGCAAATAATACCGATTCTATTCATAAAGAATTAAAATATGGGGATATTGGAAAAGCGACAGTTAATTTGAATACAGGAGAATTAAATGGCGATTTACTTTCTACTGTAGGAGAAGGCAATACTGCATTAGCTTATAAGAAGTCTTTTGGTAATTACACAAGGAATTATAATGATGCAGCCTTAAGCTTTGTTAATCCAATTTTTTCAAAAATTAGATATACATATGCAGGTTCTAAAAAAACATACATGAAAAGAGAAGATGCTCAAACTGCTTTAGATGCTACAAAGATTAATGAAAAGATGTTTTATTATAAATTGGATAACAATTTATTTAATTGAAGAACTAGTCCTGAATATAAAAATAGAGGTTTAAATACCCAAACAAAAAATGATGGAATAACAAAATTATTTAATACTCAAGATATTGTATTCAATCCTTTTAATGCAAAACAAATTAATTTACTTAAGGTGTACCTTAATAAAGATGAAAATATTAACAAAATGCAACTTGACTTTGAAAAAAGATGAGAAACAGGTTCTAACAATAATAAAGGCTTTAGTATAGCTACGTATGTAAAAGAAAATAATAATAAAAATAGTAAATATGAGCAATTTGATTTTAAAAAGAAAAATACAAATAATACCATAACTAAAAAAGTGAATGATGAAATGGCCAATTTCACTAGTGTAAAACACTTTAAAGGGCAAGAGGTAAAATCCAAGAAAATGGATCAGAAATTTGTTACTAATGATAAAGATTGATTAAATGCTATAAGTGGTTATAAGGATAAATCTGACTTAACATTAAAAAAAGGCAACAAAGAAATATACTTTGAAGATATTAATGGAAATGATATGCATGTTTATAAAAGTGGCAATGTAGTTGCTAAAATTAAAGGAGAGATTCAAAGTAAGGACATTTCAAAAAAAATACATATCTCTTTTGGTAAATTTAATTATAAAGATATTGATGGGGGAAATTTTAGTGAGCAAATAAATTTTGTGCTTTCAATTGGTGTTGAGATGCCAAATTCTCCATATGGTAAAAAAATCCCAATCCCTAATAGGTCTATTTTAAAACGAAATGGGTTAAGTGAAAAATTTCTTAAAAATTTAAAAAAATCCCAATTTGAAAAGAATATAAATTTTAAAATTATTAAGGCAACTGTCGATGAATTAAAAGGGCATTGAACTTACAAATTAGACACACGTGGGGTTGATACTGTTGATCATGTTTTTCACTTAACTGATGGTAAGTTTCTAGTTGATTTCGACGTTGAAACTGATTTTAGTGTTACAAATGACTCTCAAAAAAGAATGAATTTGTTAAATTTCTTAGCTACATCTAAAAAAAATAGTAAGAAAAAATATGATACACAACAAATTATAAAATATAATAACGAACCATTATTCAAAATTACTTATAAAAATGGAAAAAGAGAATTAGAAAATATATCTAATAACAAACAATTTACAAATTTCGATCCAAATTTATATAAGAAATCAATTTCTTTAAATAATCAATCAGAATATAATGAACAAGCTTCATTTGCAAATGCATATTTTGAAAATGAAAAAGTACAAAAAGAAATTTTTGATGAAAAAGTACAAAAAGAAAATGGAATAATTAATTATAATAAAAAAGGTGAATCATATACACCTAACAAGAATGTTTTATATATTGGTAATGGTAATAATTCAAATAATGATTACTCTAGACAAAATCATAAAAATAAAAGCAATGAATTATCTATTGGCATTTTTTGAGGGGAGAAATTCTTGTTTGACAAGGAAAGATATGACTCATTAATTTGAAATCAAGCACTTAATTTAATTGATATTTCAAATTCAAAAGAAAAATATAATTTAAGTGATTCAAATATGTTGCAAGAAAATAGTATTGCACATAGCATGTCAGAATTAAAAATACAGGAACAAAATGAGATGCCTGCCATTTCATCTATAATTGTTATGTTTTCAACTGATGGGAAAGAATTAATTAATTTCAATTCAATTATAGATAATTCTAAGTTCGATAATTTTGAATTAATGAAAAGAAATATGAGACAAAAAAACGAAAATAAACCTAAGGTTGATAAAAATCACATTTTTATTAAAAAAAGTAATATTTGAAAGTTATTTTCAAGTGAAGTGCATTCTATATACTTATTCGATAAAAATCATTTAAAATACTTTAATACTTATGAAAATTTAAAGAAATATTTAATGGAATTCATTAAAACAAATTCAAAGGTTTTAATTTAAAAAGGAGAAAAAAATGAAATTTAAAAAAATTACAATGGGTTCACTTGCAGCCCTTACAACAATAGCAATTCCGGTTGCTACAGTTGCTTCATGCGGGAGTGAAGAATACAAGACAGTTACTTTAACTAAAAAAAGTGATTTAAGTAAAGTTATTGATATGTATACAATGCAAAAAAAATATGGTTTTACGCCTTCAACTTCAATTGAAACAAAAACAAACCTTCAACAAAAACAAGAAAAGGTTCTTAATCATAAATTTGTTGATTCTTTAATTGAAGAAATTAATACAGTTGATTTAACTAAAGATCATAAAGTAGTTGTTATTGATTTAAATGCTCTTGATGTTAATTTA
>NZ_PSZO01000028.1 GCF_004335975.1 Mycoplasma marinum | reverse complement strand
CAATTGTTTTAATGCCCACAATTTATCTTTAAATTTATAATGTTTCATAAAAGACACCACCCTTTCCGAGTTGTGTCTTAAATTTTTATCCTAATATATGACCTTAAAAAGTCGTGTTTTCATTCTTTATGATTATATAAAGTTATTATTTAGTTTATTTAATACGTTTTGATTTTTTACGTTTTGATTGTCGCTTAATAATTTTATGGTTAAGAACATTTTGTCCAATTGTGAACAGCCCTCCGAAGATTCAATAAATCTGTAGACCTGCAGAGAATATAAGGGCCATAAAGATAAATACAGCCATCATAATGTTCTGTGTTTTATTAGCTTTTTTAAGAGCTGCTTTTTGATGAGCATTAATTCTATTTTTATCTCTACGTTTAGTAAGTAGACGTGGGATAAATAGAGAGATACCTTGTGTTGTTGCAGCAACTAACATCAATGGTAGATATTGTCATTCTCCATTAAATAACTCTTTGTATGATGTTTGTGAAAAGTTAATTTTCAATCATGTAGTTGATTTAATATGTGCAATACCACCAATGATTTTCCACATAGCAAGGAACAGTGGCATTGTTAAGAATATTGTCGCAACTGAACCAAGAGGAGAGATACCTTCTTTTTTATACATTTCAGAAAGTTCTTGTCTCTTTCTTTGCTCCATTTGTTTGTTACCTTTGTATTGTTCATACTTGGCTTCAATCGCTGCTTTTTTAGCGCTAAGTTCTTGTTGTTTAACTTGTTGTAGAGTAGATTTGAATGTAAGTAGGTATGCAAATGTACGTAATAAGATTGTTACTAGAGCAATTGTTATTAGTGATTCTCATCCGTTTAACATTGGTAATCCTTCAACAATTGCTAGTGTAATTCTTGAAAGTGGGTAAATGAATAATCCGTAAAATGGTCCAAGTGCTCAAGCTCTATTTCAATTATAAATAGCTCTTAATTTATTTTTTCCTGAAAGTTGAAATTTAATTGGGGCCTTTGCATTTTTATCATCAAATGATTTAAATGATGAAATTTTACTAAATGAACTTTCAATTTTACCATTTGAGTTAACAGGTATGATGTTTGTTTCTTGAAGTAATTTAGTTAATATAAGAGTTTTATTATTAACATCATTAATTTCTTTTATATTTTTATTATTAATTTCAATACCATTTGTATATTTTGTTTTATAGCCATTAACATCTTTAAATAATTTTGTTTTATTTAATTCTGTAAGTAGTTGATCAAAAACTGTTTGTTGGAATACTTGCTGAGAAGTTTTCCCTGCGAATGTTCATTTAATTTCATTAGGTATGTATTTTTTACCAGTCTTATCTTTTGATCATAATGTAAGTTCTTTTTGATTTTGTTTATATCCACTAAATCCTGAAGCTTTAGCAGAATTACCTGATGATTCAGAATAAACTAATGGAACACCATTAACATATGTTATATGTTTTGATTCATCTTGTTTACCATTAACAAGCATTTTTCCATCAACAAGAATTTGAACACCGATATTTTCAGTTTTTCATTGAGAGATGTTACCACCATCATTTTTAATCTTGCTATGAACTGCTTTAAGATCATCTTTATCACTTAACCAATAATTGGCCTTTGAATCTAATGTAGCAGTACTATTTTTAGTATTAACATTATATGTAACCATATAAGGTGCTACATCCGCTTCATTTGTATATAGTTCCATACCTTGACCAGTATATGAACCAGTACCAATAACAAACGATTGCACACAACCTGTAAGTGACAATGTTGCTAGAGAGATATAAATAAGTATTTTAAATACCTTGAAGAAAGTTTTCATTTTTTCTTTAGGTGTTTTTTGTTTTTTATCTCCTGTATTTCCATTTTGGAATCAATCATAATTCCCATTATTTCTAACTGGCTTATTTATTTTTTTCATTCTTTAACCTTTCAAAAACTTTGTTTATCGCTTTTTGTTGCTTTTTAAAAGAAGCATCAATAAAATTTTGTCTGACTATTATAACAACATTATATTTAAGGTCCATAATGTTCATTTCTCTAATGATAGCTCTTATCTTTCTTCTCATTAAATTACGCACGACTGCATTACCGAATTTTTTGGAAACAGATAAACCAACCCTAAGATGTTTATCATTTTTTTCGTAATACAAAATAACGTCATTCGAAACGAATTGCTTTCTTTTTTTAATGATTTTTTGGAATTCTCTGTTGTGGCGAACTCTAAATTGCTTCTTCATTATTTATCTGAAACTGTTAGTTGTTTTCTACCTTTTGCTCTTCTTCTTTTAAGAACAAGTCTTCCACCTACAGTTGCCATTCTTGCTCTGAAACCATGTGTTTTTGCATGTTTACGTTTGTTTGGTTGGTAAGTTCTTTTCATAATAGTCCTCCGTTTACTCTAACTTATATGTAATATAGTGTATAAATTATACCTTAAAAACATTTTTTTATTATTGATAAAGTTGTATTATCAATTCAAAAATAAATATCATTTAAAAAACTAAATAAAAAAAATACTGTATTATATTTTAAAAATGCAAAAGAAAAAGCGGTTTTCGCTTTATCTTATTAGTTTTATTTATCTGAAACTGTTAGTTGTTTTCTACCTTTTGCTCTTCTTCTTTTAAGAACAAGTCTTCCACCTACAGTTGCCATTCTTGCTCTGAAACCGTGTGTTTTTGCATGTTTACGTTTATTTGGTTGGTAAGTTCTTTTCATATGCTACTCCTTTAAATTTTATGGTTGCCGTCACTCGTGTGAGTTAAGTAATGGAATTATACCTTATTTTTTTAATTTTTTTCTAAAATCATATTCTGAACGAATCATAACATCAAGAGGTTGTTTAGTTTTTCAACCCAAAACATCCCTAGCATTTGATACATCTGCCAATAATTCTGCAGGATCTCCAGCTCTTCTATCACCCATTTCATTAGGTATTGCTATTTCCAATTCTTTAATAGCTGTATTCAATACTTCAAGCACGGAATGACCTGATCCTGAACCTAGGTTAAAAATATTAGATTCCTTATTTTTAATTGATCACTCTAATCCAATTATGTGAGCCTCAACTAAATCCATAACATGAATAAAATCACGAATACATGAACCATCTCTTGTTGGATAATCAGTTCCCATAGCAACGAATTTTTCTCTAATCCCTAGTGCTCCTTCAATTACTGATGGCAATAGATGTGTAAGTCCTTTCCCTCTAATACCTATTTTCCCTGATGGGTGTGCACCTGCTACATTAAAGTATCTAAAAATAACATGATTTGTTCCTCTAGCTTTAGTTCATCCTCTAATAATTGCTTCTGCAGCTAACTTAGATTCTCCATATGGGTTAACCGGTGTTTTAGTATCACTTTCTTTAATAGGCGCTCCACTTGTTTCTCCATATACAGCAGCTGTTGAAGAAAATACTACATTTTTAATACCTGCATCATCTGCAGCTTCTAAAAGTTTTTCAACTGAGTAAGTATTATTATTAAAATACATTAATGGTTTTTCAACTGATTCTGGAACAACAATATATCCAGCAAAATGCATAATACCATCAATTTTTCCTTCTTTTTTAAATATTCCTTTAATTGTTTCCACATCTCTTATATCAGCATTATAAAATGTAGCATCGGGATGTACATTTTCCATATATCCTCTTGATAAATTATCAATAATAACAACTTGGTTACCTTTTTCTATTAATGAATATACTGCATGCGAACCTATATACCCTGCTCCACCTGTTACAACTACTTTCATATTTTCTCCAATTCCTATAAATTTAAATTTCTCTATAAATTATACACTTTTATATTTTTTAAACATATATCCACACCTATTATTAAAGTATTTATTATATTTTTAGTTTTAAACCTTTTTACATCCAATAAATTGTGGAAAACTCATAAAACCCTTTAAAATAAACATTTTTATATGTGGATAACTTGATAGTTTAGTGTTGATTAAGTGTTATTTAGCGATTATTTACCCACATATGCATTTGAATAGTATTACAATTTAATTACTATGACTTTTGAAGCAAAAATAATAAATAATAAAACAAATACACAATTACTTCTAAATTATCTTGAAACATCAATTTCTGACGGAATGATATTTAATTCTTTTGTAAGAGAAATTAATATAATTGATGATCTTGGTGGAACTATAATTTTAGAAACACCTTCTGAGGCAGTTAAATTTATCCTTGAAAGAGATTATATAGAAGCTGTTGAATCAGCTGCAAAAGAAGTATTAGAAAGAAATGTTGACGTTAAATTGGTAATTAAGGGTACTTACATACCTGAAAGCAATGATGGTTCAGAATCATCAGTTAACCAAAATAAAAAGCCAACGCTTGCTGAATCAAATGTAATTGAAAAATATAACTTAGATAACTACGTTGGGTGTAAATTTAATTCAAAAGCCTTAAGAGGTGCTAAAGCTATAATTGAAGAACAGGGTGTGTTTTCTCCTTTGTTTATATACTCTTCTTCAGGTCTTGGAAAAACTCACTTATTACATGCGATTGGTAATGAGGTGATTAAAAAAGGTAAAACCGCCTTATTTATAAATCCTGATAGATTAACTTATAAATTAACAAAAGCAATGAAAAAGTCACAAGAGGCAATTAATGAAATCACTGATAAAATAACTCAATTTGATTACATTATGTTTGACGATATACAAAACCTTGGAAACAGGACAAAAACATTATCAATATTATTTAATATTATTAATACAGCGACTGAAAAAGGCACACAAATAATCTTTGCTGCTGATAAAACTCCGAATGAACTTGGTGGTTTCGAAGATAGATTTATCACCAGGTTTGAAAAAGGTTTGACTCTTGAAATTAAAACTCCAAGCATAAATGATTTAATAGAAATACTTAAACAAAAATTAGATATTGAAAATTTAAACTCAGCAAAATGAGAATCTCAAGCGTTATCTTTTATCGCAAGGAACTATTCAAATTCAATAAGGTCTATTGAAGGTGCGGTTAAAAGAGTTAAATTCTTTACAATGGATAATCAATCAATTAAATATACGCAGGCGGTTGTGTCAAAAATATTTGACCAATTAAAAATTAACAAAGAAGAGTTAACGCCTCAAAGAATAATTTCAACTGTCTCTCATTACTATAAAATTTCAAAAACCGATATATATGGGAAGACAAGAAAGAAAAACGTAGTACAAGCCAGGCATATAGCTATGTGACTTATAAGATCATTAAAACAATTATCATATGCTCAAATCGGTGAAATATTTGGTGGAAGAGACCATTCAACAACAATGTCAGCAATTAGCAAAATAGAAACTTCAATGAGAATAAATTCTGCGGTTAAATTAGCTATTAAACAAATCGAATCAAAAATTACAAAAGTTAGTTAATAACAAGTTACCCACATAACAGTAAAGCTCTAAAACTCACTCTATCAAAGGGTTTTAAGAGTTTTCCCCTAAATCCACAACACTAGTAATAATAATTAAACAAAAACTAACTTAAGGAGATATAAAATGAATATTAAAATTAAAAAATCATTATTTGAAAAGCATCTATCAAACATAACAAAGGCAATAACAAATAACCCAGCACTAACTTCTCTAAACGGAATCTTGTTTAAAGTAACTCAAGATTCCATAATTATGACAGCTTCAGATGGAGTACTTTCAATTAAAGAAACTCTACTCGTAAATGATGATGTAACTATAATAAAAGAAGGAACTATATTAATACCTGGGAAAATGTTAATTGGAATCATTAAAAAACAAAGTAGTGAAATAGAGCTTAAAGCATCGGACACTACATTAAGTATTTATTCAGCTGGTTCGAGTTTTAAACTTAATTTAATGGATGCTGAAGATTATCCAATCATTGACTTCGATTTAAGTGGGGATGATTTAGTTCTTGAAGGTAGTGAATTCAAGAAGGTTATAAAAGACGTTGCATTTGCTTCTTCTGAGAATAATAGACGTATTATCCTTAATGGGGTTAATATCATTGCTAAAAACAAACGTTTAAGAGTATCTGCTACCGATTCATATAGATTAGCCACATCTAGAATGGATACAATTTCAGAAAATGACTTTAATATTACTATTCTTACAAAAAATATCAAAGATTTTATACCTTCATCATTAAAAGGTGAAGTCAAGATTAAAGTTGATGAATCAAAAATTAATATTGAGAACGATTCTTCTGTTATTCAGTCAAGATTAATTGATGGAATTTATCCCGAACTATCAAGATTAATACCAAAAGAATATAATTATAAATTAGAAATTGATTCAAGAGAATTATCAAACTTAATTGATAAAGCAATTGTTGTTTCATCAAGTGATGCAAAAACAGTTAAATTAGAAATTAGAGAAGGTAAACTTCATATAGAATCAAAACAAGAAGAAGTTGGTAACTCACATGTTGAAACAGAAAATTTCACGTGAGAAGGTAACACAATGTTTTCTATTGCATTCGATTCAAAATTTATGAAAGACGCTTTAAGAACTTTTTCAGGTAAAGTTGTTGTAAGATTTATAGGAGAACTTAAACCATTCGTAATAATGGGTGAGTCAAACAAATCTCTAGTGCAATTGGTTCTGCCACATAGAGGATACTAAGGAGATAAAATGAAAATAGAAATAATTGGAGAATATATAAAGTTGGGCCAACTACTTAAAAAATTAAAATTCACTAGTTCTGGTGGAGGCGCTAAAGCTTTTATTGAAAGAAATAAAATTACTATTAATGGTAACGCACCTGAAGGTAGAGGTTCAAAAATTAGACCTGGGGACACAATTTGAATAAATGATCAAGTTTTTTTGATTAAATCTAAAGCGGCATAAGTCGTTTTTTATTAACCGCTAAAATATTTTTTACTATGTTTTTTACATTATTGATTTTTAGACCAATAAACTATGATAGAATTCAACAGCTAAACAGTTTTATATAAAAACATTTATTTATAATTTAAGGAGGAAAAAATGGCTTCAAAATCAAACAAATCAGGTGCAGCTCAAAGAGATCAATGATTTAAAATTGCTATCTATGCAACATTAATGTGATTGATTGGGTTGGTAGTTATGATTATTGCTCGTGCAATCGATGTTCATATAGTAACAAATGTTCTTTATGCACTTGGTGCAATATTATTTGCTTTTGCTTGAATCATTGTATTAGTATTTGGTATCTTTACAATCATCTACTCATTAACATTGAAAAATAATGAACAAATTCTAGGAATTATTTGTGGTATTCTATGTATCTTATTCCCAATTGTCGGTGTAATTATGGCATGAATTCTTTACTACAAAAAATAAGAAATTAATTAATAGAGCAAACGTTCTATTTTTTTTATTTAGTTTTTTACAATATTTAGTTTTTTGGAATGTATAATTTAAAAAAGAAAGAGGTGAATCAATGGAGGCAAGAGCATATATAAATGGAGTGTTTGTAATAGGTAAGAAAAGATATTCAATAATATCACCAAATACTTTGGAGGAATGTGGTACAGCCACAGCGCTTTCAAAAAAAGGAATAGATCAAGCTTTTGAAGTTGCTAAAAATTCTCAAAAAGAATGAGCTTCTTTACCAAGAGAAGAACGTATTGATTATATTGAAACATTCAAGCAATTATTAATTGAAAATAAAGAGGAATTAGCAAAAATAATGCTATTGGAAATTGGGAAACCTTTTCAACAATCAATAAAAGAGATTGATAGAACCGTTGCATTAATTAATGAAACAATTTTTGCTTATCATAATATATTAGTGAAAACAATAAAAGGAAGCACTTTAGGTGTTCCAGAAAAAATGATTTCAATTATAAGGGAACCACTTGGAGTAGTAACTGCAATCTCACCTTTTAATTATCCTGTTAACCTCTCTTTAGCAAAAATAATACCTGCATTAATTTCGGGTAATTCAGTTGTTTTTAAACCAGCTACAAATGGTTCTTTGTCTGGTTATAAAATGGCAAGATTATTTGATGCAGCTAAATTTCCAGCTGGAGTATTTAATATGGTCACAGGAAGAGGAAGTGAAATTGGGGATTATCTTACAAATCATAAAGGTGCAAATGCAATTTCATATACTGGTTCAACAAGGGTTGGTTTATCAATTTCTGAAAATGCAAAAATGCAAAATGTTGTTCTTGAAATGGGTGGTAAAGATCCCGCTCTTGTTCTTAAAGATGCTAATTTAGATAGCACTATAGATAATATTATAAAAGGTGCATTTTCATTTGCTGGGCAAAGATGTACTGCTATCAAGCGTGTATTTGTTCATGAAAGCAAAAAGAAAGAATTTGAGTTAGGGATTAAAACAAAGGTTGCTTCTATTCCTTCGGGAACTAGTGATTCAGATGTTATGGTTGTTCCTTTGATTACTGAAGCAAGTGCTAAATTCCAGAGAAAACTTATTAATGATGCAGTTAAAAAAGGTGCAAAAATTTTAATAGGTGGGAATATAAATAAAAATTTTGTTGAACCAACTGTTTTAGTAAATGTTGATGAAACTATGTTGATTGCTTATGAAGAACAATTCGGTCCTGTTTTACCAATAATTTATTATTCAGATTTAAATGATGCCATTAGACAAATCAATGAATCAGAATATGGTTTGCAATCATCTGTTTACGGAAATGATATTGAAGATGCTGTTGAAGCAGCAAATCAAATAGAGGCTGGTAGTGTTAATATAAATTGTGCGCCTTCAAGAGGTCCAGATAGACTACCTTTTACAGGTGTTAAAAACTCTGGTTTTGGAGTTCAAGGTATAAAATATGCTCTTGAGTCTATGACAAGACCTAAAAATTTAGTTATTTTTAAAAGTAAGAAAAAACGTTTTAGAAAATAAAAGTGCTTTAAGGCACTTTTATTTGATCTCTTTAAGATATCCCAGCAATAAAAACCAATCATACAAGACTGGTTCAATAAAAAGTATTTTTTGATATAAAAAAAGAACCTTTAAAGTTCCTTCCTCGATTGAAATTTAAAGTGCAACACTTAGAGTTAAAATTTAAGTGAGGCACTTTTCATATGCAATTATCCAAAATAGGCAAATGAAAAGTCCCT
>NZ_PSZO01000027.1 GCF_004335975.1 Mycoplasma marinum | reverse complement strand
AGAGTTCAAAGATGTTTGGATAATAAAACACCATACGAATATTCTCGCATGATGTCCAACACTTTGAGTGTGTCTTAATTTTTTATCCTAATATAACTTCCTTTGAAGCTCATTTTATATTTTAACCTTTATTAGTTTATCTTTATAATATTTTAACTACATAAATAGTCTTTAACACTTGGTGTTAAAATTCTTCAAACTAATCCAATAGCAATAGTCAAATATACAATAAATGGAATTATAGTTCACATTGGAAGATAACCATATAAGACAAGAGGAAGAACTACAATATTAGCAATCGGAGTAAATGTAAACGCATATTTGTTATCTGAAATTACTTGTACAGAATCAGGTTTAACACCTAAGACTATTGAAAGAACTACATATAAGAATGCTGTAGAAAGCAATCATATAGCAAGAACAATACCCATAGTAGTTTTAGAATCTATTCTTGAAGTTATAAATCTTACACCTACTTGTATAAAGAAATAAAATACTGCGATACCAATTAATTGAACAATTAGTTGCTTAATAAGATTTAAATCAATAGTACCTTTACCAACATATTTAACTAAAATAATTCCTAATACATCAGCTGTTATTACAATAAATAGGAAGAACATTGTTTCAGAAAGTAATTTAAAGAATAATAATTTTCCCTTGCCATAATTCATATACATAACTCTATTTTTATCAATTGAATTTTTGTCTCTTAAAGCCGTGAATATACCTCTACCCAATGAATATAGTATTGATGTTGAAAATACTTGACCCAATATTGCAAATGACATTCTAGAAATTTTCATATTCTCTAATTGTGGGATGATTTTATTAATGCCAGGAACATATTTTTCAAATTGTGGAATTTGATTTATTAAAGCATTAATATCTGCATCATTATGCAGCTTGAAGTCAGGTATTCTTTTCATCATTTCCTTACCTATATCTGTTGTAAGGAATAAATTTATCTTATCTGTTTGTTGAGTTTCCAAATCTCTTATTGATAACTGAATGATTGGTCCAAGTAATGCTAAAACAGCCAATACAACAGCAACTAAAATAGTTGAAGACTTGAATTGTGTAGTAAAAGAAGACTTAATAACCTTCATTGTTCTTTGGAAAGAATTTGGATTTAAATTTTTATTTGTATTATTCATTAGAATCTCCATAACCTAAAAATACTGATTCAGCAATATTTTTCTCTTTAATAGTTGAATAAATATAACCCTTATCCTTAATTAATTCTTGCGTTACTTTCTTATAGTAATCAATAGATTTAATTTCAATTATTGTTTCATCATTTATTTTACTTATATTTAATATGCCTTCAATATCTTTTAAATTAGCATTCTGTATTTCTTTATTTACTGCTATAAAAACTGACTTTTCTTCAACTTTTTTAGAATCTATAATTACACCATCTTTAATTACATAAAACTCTTTACACATGTCTTGAACAACTTCCATCCTGTGCGATGTAATTATAATCATCATATCTTTTAATTCAGTATACATTTTAGCAATTTTCTTAACCATTAATGGATCTAAACCATCAAAAGGTTCATCTAAAATAATATATTTTGCATTTTTATTTAAAAATGAAGCAATAACCTTGATTTTTTGTTGATTACCTTTCGATAAAGACTTTATCGGCTTATTCAAATTCATTTCAAATTCCATTTTTCTTGCTAGCTCTTCAATGATATCATTAGCTTCTTTTTTAGGAATAAAGTACAAATCAGCAATTTCTAGTAAATATTTTTTCACCACCGTTGCATTCTTTGTTTCCGTACCCGCACCTAAAAACGTGAACTCTCTTAAATCTTCTTTTGTTATAGAATTACCATTTAATAGAACTTCACCTTCATTTTTTTCTATAAAATTTAAAATGATATTGTATAGCGTTGTCTTACCTGAACCATTAAAACCAATAAGACCAGTTATTTGATTATCTTTAAATTTAATTGATACGGAATCTAAAGCTTTTTTACCATCGTTAAATATCTTCGTTACATTTTTAATAATTAGCGACATTTTCACTTCCTTTATATAAGTAATTATACTTTATTTTACACCATTATACTCTTAAAACGTGGCAAATCAAATATTAAAATGATAAAAAACCATATCATTAGTGTTGCAAATGATTGATTTTTTTAATTAAATAAGAGTTATAATTTTTATTATATTAAGGGGAGTAAATGAATAAAAAATTAAAAATATCGCTATGCACATTGGGAGGGTTAGCAGTAGTTTCTGCACCATTAATAACTGTAAGTTCATGTGGTTCTAAAAAAACACAAAATCTTTTCGAAAAGGGAGATGAACACAAACAAACTGATAGTTGGGCAAAGTTAGATAAATTACAATCAATTAATTGAAAATCTAATAGCCAACCTATAGGAAATCCAAATTTAATCAAAAAAATTAGCAATTGACAAGAAAAGAATGGTATCAATGGCTTCAATGCTAATTCTTATTGAGTAAAATCTTCAAATGCGCCTTTTAGTAGATCACCAAGAACTATGATTAACGGAGAACCTGGAGAGACAAAAAATACCCCTTTAAATATAAAAGATATACCAGCTAAAATACTTGGAATGGAAGAATTAAAATCTTATATCGAATCAATTGACAAAAATGGGAAAATTAAAATTTCTCTAATAGAAGGATCTGAAGATGATGCAACAGGAACTTTATGGGTTAAAACCGTTATAAATATAAGTGGTGAGCAAGCAGAATTTCAATATAAAATTTCGGGTTTTACGCAAACTGCTGACATTGAATTGAATGGTGAAAATTACAAAGACATTTCAGCAATAATAAATGCACTTGATAAAGCAAAAATAACAAATGCTCAAAAAAATATAAATCCCATTTATAAAAATATAAACCTTGGTTTTGAAAAAAATATTTCAATAATGCTTCCCAAAGATCTAAAACAAGAATTAATAGATTTATATCATAGTACCAATGGTGGAAGATTAACAGTAATTGGTACCTACAAAGGTATAAAAAGTGCAATTGCCTTAGATAAAAAAAACATGCTTGAAGAACTTATAAATGCTTTCGGAGATGTTGGTGATACAAAAAGATTTATTGGTGGTGAAGCAAAATTTGCACTTAAAAAACTTTCCTCGGGAACTAGTATCACAGCTGGATTTGGTAAAATATTAATTGATTATCACAATATATTGTGAGATAAGAAACCAGGTCAAAATAATAGGAAAATTGACTATTTATATGGTTTATTTGGTAATATAAATGATAAGGTTTTCAATATGTTTCCAAGATTAATAACATTATTTAATAATGTGGCAACCGGCGTGGAGAATATGGAGATGGTCAAGGAGTGAGCAAAAGATCATAACATCCCTAATGAAAAAATAGAAAAACTGAATCATGACTTAATAAAATTTGTACTGGATTCTGGATCTACAAAATAAGCATACTTGTAATATAAGTAATGCTTTTTTAACATAAAAAATAAAAAAACACTCACCTTATAAGTATGTAAGTGTTTTAATATGAATCTTTCCTTGAAATAAATCAAATTGACATTCAAACTAATATAATTGTGGCAATTGTTCAGAAAATATAAACTCCAATTTTATTGATGTAATCCTTAGGAACAATAATGTTTATCTTATCATCCTGTTTCATCAATAAAATATCATAAGTATTACCAAACCTATTACTTAAACCAATTGTTTTAGGATTAGTAAATCCTGTATATATATTTTCAACATTTGTCATTAATTGTCATGCGATTAATGAAAAAATATCAATATCAAACTTATAAGAATTATCTTGATTAATTATATATCCGCTATTGAAATAATTCTCAACTTCATTTTTACTCATTTTATCCACAACACTAATAAGACCATTATTATTTTTACCCTCTAATAATATTTTTATATTATTATTAGTTAATATTTCCTTATAAATATTTGCTGCAAAAATCATTTGCTTTGCAAAACTTCAACTATTATACTTTTCTTTATAATGTTCTAAACTTTTATAAAAGAAATTGTTTTTACCATTTTTAAGCATTTCCAAGGCACTAACTTTATCATTTCTAGAGCTTTCAAGTGTTCTTTTTGCAACAATGGGAGTATATGATTCATTACCAATTTTAATATTAAATAAATCATCACTTTTTTCAAATTTCATAGTCTGCTCTGATCACATCTTTCCGCTTTTTGCATATTTAGATTTATATGTAACGTCATAAATACTAGAAAATTGGTACCAAGGATCAAAATAAGCTAGATATTTATAAATTTTGTTACTTTTATAATCATCATATCCTTCTTTAAAATCTGAAACATATACATTCTTGTCGTTTATAAAAATAGTATTCTCGCTTGTAGGATAAATATTAGCCTCATTTTTAGTTACATCTTCAAGATTTGAATTTAACTTAACGTACCCTGGTAAAAGATTTTCCGATGGCATTTTTGCCTTTAAAGTTTGAGAAATAATAATAGAGAACGATGGTGCAAACACTGCAATAGAAGTTGCTAGCATTAAAATGCTTCTTTGATTAAGTTTTAGTGTTGCAATAACAAATATTGAACTTGCTGCAAAAAGAATAGTTACATTACCTATAAAAATTGAAATTGCATAATTAAATATTTCCAATGATGTTGCTTTTTTATCCATTGCGCCACAAATTAATGTTGCAAATAGAAATATAATAGAGAAGTAAATTATTAATATTCACAATGAAATGAATTTCGAAAAAACTCTTCCTTTGGTTGTTATAGGTTTAGAAGAGTATAAAACATCTAATCCATTTTCCATTGGTTGTTTGAATATTGTTACAACTTTTAGTGAAACAAAAATAATTGAAATGGAAAATATTGTTATGAATGCAAATGCATTACCAGACTCAATAAAACTAACTTCGGATTGAGAAAAAGAACTAAATATTTGTGCGCTTGTTAAGACAGCATAAATAAGAACACCCAAAATAGGAATTAAATAAGTAGATGATCTGGCAAATTCATTCCTCAGAATATATCTAATTAGATTTTTCATTCAAATCCCCCTTTTTAACCAAATTTAAGAAGGATTGCATTAGTGTCCCTTTGTTTTGTATGTCACTCATAGATCCTGAAAATGCAATATTCCCATGTGAAATCATAGTAACACTATCTACATATTGTTCTAATTCAATCAATATGTGCGATGTTATAAAAATTGTGACACCTTTTTTATTTAACTTCTTTAATCTTTCAAATAACTCATGGCGGGCAATGGGATCTAAATTGGAAGCAGGCTCATCCATGATGATTAATTTAGGTTCATTCATAAGCGCTTGTATTAATATAACTTTCTTTTTTTGACCAGAAGATAATCTATTAGGATTTTCCTCTGCAAACTCCATAATATTAAACTCCTCCAATAATTCCATAGCTTTTTTCTTAGATTCCGCTTTCCTTAAATTGGAAAGTGTTCCCATATAAGTTAAGTAAGTTAAAACACTTTGCTTTGAGGGGAAAATGGGTCTTTCGGGGACATAACCTATAAATGATTTTGCCTCCTTCTCTTGTGAATTTATACCGTTTATTAGTATCTTGCCGCTATATTGACTGTATGATCCAACTATAGAACGAATTGTAGTTGTTTTACCAGCACCATTAGCTCCTATAAAACCATGAAAGGAACCTTCCTTCACACCAAATGAAATACTCTTAAGAATTTCTGTTTTTTTGATTGTTTTACTTAAGTTTTCGATAACAAGTATATTTTCAATATCTTTTTTCATAAAATAATTATATAAAAAATACCCGTATAAAAGGTATTTTAAATATTTTATTTTATTTTATTACATTTCATTATGCAATTCAGGATCATGAGAAGTATAGTGACCATATTTCTTGAATCTTTTTTTATCAGCAATAAAGTTTATTGTTAGTGATAAAGGAATAAATAATAAGAATAGTAATACAGGTCAAATACCCGTTCAAATTACTGTTGAATTTGGCGATGCCAAGAATTCTCTGAATGAATCAATAGTATAGGTGAATGGAGCTATAGGAGCTATTTTTTGTCAAAATGGTTCTTGCATTGTTGCAGGGAAAACACCCCCGGAAACAGCAAGTTGCAATATAAGTAAAATAAGAACCATAAATGAACCAACTTCACCAACTCTAAATATAGAAGAAATCGCTTGAACAATTAATGCAAACAATGTCGCAACGAACATTGCAAATATAAATAAGTGAAATGGATTGGCTTCTATTTTAAGCCCAACCATAAACGCACCTGAAATCATTAATATAGCTTGAATTCAAGCAGTAGATACTCAAACAATTGTTTTTGAAAAATAGTTTTTGAATGTAACAGCTTTTTTAGCTTCTGGACCAATACGTCTATTTTTATACATAAATACAGACATAATACACCCTGCTCATAAAGCTATTGAAAAGAAATAAGGTGCTAGACCATTACCATAATCTCCAATATCTTTACCAATCGCTTTATATTTTATAAATTTATTTCTAGAAGTTTGGTATAAATTATTAATATCAGCTCTAATAGTTGCGGGCACAGGTATACCAACTTTGATTAATCCATCAATAGTCTTGTCAAGGATATTATCTAGAAATTCTAATTTTAATGATGTTACATCAGCTCTCATACTTAAAAATCTTGCGGCAACGTAATTATTTTTATAAGAAGTATAAAATGTTATTCTTGGTAAAGTAGTTATTTTCGGTTTATATTTAGGATCAGCTTTAGTATGTTTGATTTCTTTGATAATATTCTTAATCGCATTAGTCATATCATTAAAAAAATTATCAGGAATTATAAAAATACCATCAACTTTACCATTATCAACCGCTGCCTTAGCTTCGGTTTCATTTTTATAAATTTCAGTTGATTCTTTAACTGTCATCTTATATTTATCAATGTGTACATCGATATCATGAGTTCCAACCATACCTTTTGCAATAGTTGAACTTATTTCATTGGGTTTATTAGTCTTTTTATCAATGTCCAAACTTGTTACTCTAATATCAGCATTGTCAAATTTATGAATTGGTTTACTGAAAGCACTTAAGAATAATATTGCATATAACATTGGCGTAATTAACAAGAATACAATACCAAGAATTTTTCATTTTGTATTAGTTAATTCCTTTAATTCTTCTTTAATTATTTTTCACATTATTCACCACCTTTTTTAGTTTTAGATTTAACTTTTTTAGTTTTCTGAGCTTTGCTATTTTTAGAGAAAGCTTTTTTAAACTTTTTAAATAATGGTGCTTCAATTTCTTTAATTTCTGTTTGCCGTTCTTCACTGATCTCTTTAAATGCATCTTTATTAGCTAATTCATAATTTTCTTTTCTTTTCTTATAAATTATTGAGGCAATAGTCACAAAAGGTACAGCCATTAATATAATTACAAATAAATTCATTCCTCAATTTGTTAAATTAGTATTCACAAGTGTTTCTCTCAAGGCATCCACAGAATAATTAAATGGGACAAAATTGTTCATAACTTGGAAAAATTCAGGCTGTGCATAAGTAGGGAACAAGGCACCAGAAGATGTGATTTGTATCAATAAAATTATTGTAACTGTAAAAAGCCCTGTTATTTTTGCGGGAATCATACATCTTATAGAGAAAACGAACATTGAGAATAGGAATGATATAAAGAATCCTGTTAGGAAGAATAATGGTAAATTAGAACCCAACGTATCGGCAAAACCTAATAATGATAAAGCACCAAATAATATTGTTACTTGCATTATATTTGCAATCCAGATTAGACATAATTTAGCAAAGAATGCTTTAATTTTAGATGTTCCTCTTTCATGTGTTTTCGGAGTAATCATAAGAGTTGTTGATAATGCACCAATTCATAATCCAATTGAAATAAATAGTGGTGCAAGACCAATCCCATATTTTTCTAATGGCTTTCCACCTTCATATTTATCTACAAATATTGTTGGATCAAATATTTGTTGATTTACAACATTTTGTTTTGGAAAAGCAGCTCTTATGCTAGATTCCATTTTTGGATCTAAAGCAATTGGAACTTTATTATTTAGTTTATGGTACATTGACAATCTTTCGTTAATAGAGTTAATTATTCCATCTTGAACTACTGCGTGAGAAAATGTTGACGGAGAAGACAAAACACTATTAAATAATTCTATTAATGTTGATGAACTAGCAATTTTGTTGTTTGCACCAAAACCAAGCACAAAATTTTTCTTATAGTTAAAATATACATCTATAGGATTAGAATAGTTTTCCATACTTTTTTCTAAAGCAGAAATTATAATTTTAGATTTTAACAGAGAAATATTTTGATTTAATATTTTATTTATCAATGATTTATCGATTGAATTTTTAACAATTGCATCTGCAAATATATAACCAACATACTCTGTTAGATTAAGTGGATTCAAATGTTTTGGATCCTCTTTTTTATTATAAATAGGTTTAATAACTATGGATACGTTATGCTTGCCTATTTCTTTTTTGAAGGAATCATTTTCTTCTTCAATATCTTTTTGATTAATTGTTGAAGCTTCATATATTTGAGAAGTTATATCTCTCTTACTATGAATTGATTTACGTAATGATGAATATATTGGATCAGAAGCCTTTTGAGGATCGTTTCAATTATTAGCCATTTTTTCAGAAGCAACAAAAGTAATATCTAAATCACCTTTTGTATTAGCTAAAGGATCGTACATTGCACATATGTAGATGAAACCATATAAAAATGGAACAACTAATATACCCATGAATTTTAACATCTTTAATCTGTGCCCGCCAAAGTTAATTTTGAACTCTAATTTAAATATTCTTCAAAATTCCTTTATATTTTTTAAAAGTTTTTTAAACATATTCCCCCAATATTGATTTTTATTATATATTATATTTTAGCACTCTTTTAGTTGTTTTGCTAATTTTATTCAAATAAGTGAAAATATGATACAAAAAAAGTGTTATTAAGATTAAATTATAGCCCTTTATAAAAAATACATATTTTAAAAAAAAGGCGAAAAAAATAGCGACTTTCTATTTTCACCTTACGGCTATCGTCGACGTTAACAGGCTTAACTTCTGAGTTCGGAAAGGATTCAGGTGCACTCTGTTGCTA
>NZ_PSZO01000026.1 GCF_004335975.1 Mycoplasma marinum | reverse complement strand
GCAGTTGTTTTTGTTGCAAGATCTTGATCAGCGGTTGTTTTATCATTATTTAGTTTAGATAATTCAGCTTTTTTGTCTGTATGTTTTTTGGTTGCATCATCTAATGCTGTTTGTGCATCTTGAGCTGCTTTTTGAGATTTAGTAAATTCGTTGTTGGCATCATCAAAAGCAGTTGTTTTTGTTGCAAGATCCGAAAGAGCAATAAGTTTTTCAGAACCAAGTTTTTTTAATTTATCAGCATCTTTTGTTGCTTTTATTTTATTTTCAATATCATCAACTTTTAAAGTTGCAGCTGTTTTATTTTGTGTTGCAGTTGCTTTATTCGATTTCTTTGTTGCAAGATCTTGATCAGCATTTGTTTTGTCAAGCGTTGCTGCATCTAAAGTTACTTTAAGTGTTGCAAGTTCGCTTGTTGCAGTTGTAATTTTTTGCTCTAAATTATCAACTAATGTACTAGCATCAGTTTTATTTTGTGTTGCAGTTGTTTTATTCGAATCTTTTGTTGCAAGATCTTGATCAGCATTTGTTTTGTCAAGCGTTGCTGCATCTAAAGTTTTTTTAAGTATTGCAAGTTCGCTTGTTGCAGTTGTAATTTTTTGCTCTAAATTATCAACTAATGTACTAGCAGCTGTTTTATTTTGTGTTGCAGTTGCTTTATTTGAATTCTTAGTTGCAAGATCTTGATCAGCATTTGTTTTGTCAAGTGCTGCTGTATCTAAAGTTTTTTTAAGTATTGCAAGCTCACTTGGTATATTTGCGATTTTTTGGATAAGTGTGTTTATTAGAGTTGTTGCAGTTGTTTTAGCAAGCGTTGCTGCATCTAAAACACTTTGGGCAGTTTGTACATTTTGATCCTTAAGATTTTTTGTACTTTTTGCATTATCAAATACAGTTTTAGAAGCATTGAATAATTTAATTTGTTCGCTCAATTCATCTTCTTTAGATTTTATCTCATTTGTGATACCTTGCAAATCACTTTGTTTTAGTTTTTTATCTTCTTCCATTTTTTTGATTTCGGAATCATTATTTTTTATCTTGCCTTTTAAGTCTTTTATAGTTTCTTTAACTTTTAAAGCTTCTTTCTCTAAATTTGATAATATTTTATTATTTGCATTAATTTCATCAGTATTTTTATCAAATTTATGTTTAGCATCAATATATTTTTTATATTCGGCATCAAATTTATTTGTGAAATCTTTTAAATTAGCCAAAGAACCTTTATCACTAACATTCTTATTCTTTGTTCATTTAGGCATGTTTTTTTCAACATCCTCAACATTTATCATTGTATCTATTATGTTATTTAGCATAAATTTTAATTTACCAAATATTTTAATTGATAATGCTGTTGCCATATCCTTCATTGGAGCTTCTTTCACAAGACTATTTAATATTAAGTTAGCACCCGAATGTTTGTTTGTAAAAATAACATCAAATAATTCATTAACATCGGCTTTAAGTGTTGTTAATTCCCTTGCGAATATCACTTTTGCCTTTTTAACTTCATCAGGAGTATTGCCTCTATTAGCTAGGTAACCATAAAGAGCAATAATAGCTTGGTCAAGCGTTTTTATTGCTTTACCTTTCAACTCACCTTTAAAATTTTTAAAGTAAGTCTTATCAATGTTTTTGAAAACGTCCATAATACCTGCAATTGCAGAAGCAGAATATGGTGTAGCGGAATATTTTGACATCTCAATATCTGAAATACTTGTTTTTTTATTTTTTTCAACCGCTTTTATAATTAGATGGTCTTGCTTATTTAATGTAGAATCCATTTTTTTTGAAGAACCACATGACACAACAGAAATAACAGGCGCTGCTATGGCTAGTGGGACTAACACTGAACCCAATAATATTTTTTTATTAACTTTCATATCAACCTCCTATAATGACCCTAGAACTTCAAGTAATAAATCCATAAATGGCTCCATTCTTTTTCAAAATTCGTCAATGTCATCCTTTCTATAAATAATCTTATTATAATTTTCCTTATCAACAGTTCTAATTTCAGGTGAATAGTAGTTATTAAGAGTTATTTTATCTTTATTTTGTTCAACATCAATAACAATATGCCCTGTGTCACCAATTACGTGTGTTAACATTCCAGAAATATTATTCTCAATTTTGATAATAAATTCAGATAATGAACCGTTTACAGTATTAAACGCAGGAATTATATTATTTATTCCAGTAATACCAGTAATACCCTCAATCATGCCACCAAAATTATTTATCAATGTACTTAAAAGACCTCTTATAAGCGGCTTAATCACTGGTAAAATTTGATCCAGTATCGAACCAATTCCACTATAAGAATCAACCTTTGAAGGTGCAGAGACTTTTGCAACTTTTTTATCTCCATACAATTCTTTAAAATTAAGTGTTTTATCACCTAATTTTTTATAATAATCAGAATCTTTAGCTGCAGCTTCTCTTCTCTTTTTGGCATTTTCAACAACATTTTTAATAAATGAATCTGCTGCTCCGCCAGGTTTTATTTTGAAATTATCAATAGTTGCTTTTTCATCAAATTTAGAAAAATCAATATTTTTTCTCAATGTATTATTTATTTTTCTTGAATTTACACTTCTAACAAGGTGGTAGACAGTTGGTTTTCCTTTTACAACATCTCTATAGACTTTATATTGTCCTTCATTCATGAGATCCTTAGACGTTTTAAACGACTCGTTTTCATCATTTTTAGTTGCGAAGAAATTACCTTTATCAGCCTTTAATTTTTCAAGGAAATCTTTTTCAAGTTTGTTATTTGATGCTTTTGAAATAGCTGCATCTATTGAGTCGGAATTAGTTACAAAGTTTTCTGGAGTTTCTCATTTTGGCTTCCAATGAATGGAATTAGCGGTAAATTCAAATGTGTGATCAATAATAACTCTAACAACATCTAACAAGTCATTGATTTCGCCTTTTATATTTTGCTTAACTGTTTTTTCATCAGAAGAAATACTTCCTGTAAATACACCATTTTTAGATAATTCAGAGACAAATAAATCACTAAGCGAATCTTTATTTGTTGTTATTTGATCGAATAAATCCTTATCTATAATTTCTTTGGTTTTTAAAATCTTATTTGCAATTTCCTGTTTTTTAGTTTCATCTCTTAAACTAATATCAGTAGATAAGTAATCCTTAAAAGCATCCTTTAATTCTGCTAATGTTTTTTTTGCCTTTGGAAGCATCGCCATTCCTGATTGCTTAACTTTTTCAAGAATTGTTTTCTTTTGTTTGATAAGTTTGGTATCCTTTGATTTGAAGAATTCAATCATATCAATTTTTAATCCTTGAACTTTAACCCTTCTTGTTAATTCATTATCTTCATCCTTAACAACAATAACTAGTTCATCTCCATTAGTAAAACCTTGACTATTTATTTTATAAGTTACATTAGTATCGTTGCTCATACCTTCTTTTTTTATTTTATATTCAATATCATAGTAATTACCAAGATTAATTTGTTTTATAGTCGCCTTTTTATTAGCACTATTAAAAATTATTTTTGGTATCTTAACGTTCTTAAAGGCTTCTTTTTTTGTTTTTTCAATTAGAACATCATCAATATATTTCATATCTATTTCATTGGAAATTATTGTTTTGATCTCTTTTGAAAACTCTTCTCTTGATATGAATCCTTTATTAGTAGTTGGATTTATGTACTTATCTTTTGATGGAACTAAAACTTGTGTAGATTGAGGCAATGATTTTTTGAATAATTCTTCCTCACTCAACTTATTAAATTGAACATTTTCTTGATCTTGTATTGTTTTTTGTGTTTTTAATTGAACTACTCTACCTACTTTAACATTTTTATTGAATGTTAAAGTAGATTCTGCATCTCCATCTTTTAGGATTTTTAAATCATTGGTAACATTTTTAACATTGATTGTTTGCTTTTTATTAATGGGGTTTATTCATGAATTATGAGTTTTCATAAAACTATCAATTTGCTCTTTAGAATAATTTTTACCAATAATTGTATTTGCTTTACTTAATTTTCCGTTTGAAGTAGCTAAAACATTTACATAATTATTACCAGAACCATCACCAACTATAGGAGTAGGAGATTTATCAATACCTGGCATAGCATCTTTTGGAGCTTTTGTTTTATCTTCAAATGAAATAAGTGCAACATCAGAATTTTTTGCAATATCTTTTTTTGTATTTTCAACAGCTGTATTTACAGCTTTTTTAATCAATGCATCATTTGATTTTGCAAAAGATAACAATTCTTTTTCAGTTTCAAATCATTTTCCATCAAGTTCAAATCTTCTATTAAAATTAAATTCTGTATTATTAGATTTGTACCTATCAAATCACGGATGAGTTACACCGCTATCTCCCCATGTACCTCAATTATTATCAGGTTTAAATGTTGGTAATTTTGCAAAAGTAACCGATCTCTTTGTATAGCCAGTTCAGAAGGTTCCGTAAGTTTTAAAATTTCACGTTCTGGTAGTTAAAATATCTCATAGAATTTTTAAATCGGAAAGTTTTGAAGCAGCAATCACTTCTTTTTTAAGAGTATTTGCTTTTATATCTGTTTTTTTCCCACCGCTTTCATCTTCAAAACTATCATAAAGATAAAATTTACTTGTAAGTTTTTTACCAGAAGGAAGTGTTATTTTTGTATCTTGATTATCTGCTCTAAAACTGAAATAAGTATATTGGGTGTCAGCTTGGTCATCATAGAATTTTTTGAACTGATCAATCGCACCCAAAATTTCCTGTTTATAAATCGCAACATCCGAAGCTTTATTGTGTGTTGTAAATCCTTGCACTTGTTTTTTATAAAAGTCTTCAATTATAGAATTTTTATCGTTACCATTTGTTACATATACTTTTCCATCTTTAGTACCGATTCCAGAAAATGCGGGTTTATTTAAACCAACAACAGCTTTATCACCACCAAATTTTTTAGTTTTGGAATCATACATTCTATTAGAAAATGTTTCTCCACTACCATCTCCATTTGAATGCTTAAAGTATTCAGCAATTGCTTTATCAAATGTTTTATAAACTTTACCATTTGTAGTAAAAACTTTTGATGTATTTGTTTCAAGTTTACCTTTAATATCTTTATATTTATTTTCAGAATTGTCTTTAATTTCATTTTTTTCATCTATAAAAGAAACTTTCTCAATTTTATGATCTATTTTATAAGCATTAAAAAGATCTGCTTGAGTTAAAAATTCAATACCATTGTATTTATAAACTTTCTTTTTATTAATATTATTCGCCAATTCAGCACTAACCTTTTCATTAATTGCTTTAGATTGTGCTTTTTGAGCTTCAACTTTTGTATTATATATTTTATTATCAAATCTAAATTTAGATAGCCTATCATCTTGAACCACTTTATCAATAGGGTCTTTAGGCGCTTTAGAGTCATTTGGTGCTTTAGATTCAGTCTTTGTAGAACCACAAGCAACTACCGTTGAAAGACCTACTGTTGTTATAGCAGCTAGTGCAGTTGTACTTAATACCACCTTATATTTCTTTTTCATATATAAACCTCCTGTGTTTAAATTACATTCATCATGTTAAATATGAACTATATTATTTTACCATTTTATTAAAATAATGCAATAAATGCTTAAAAATAAAATTAAATAAAAAAATACAGCAAAACTGTATTTAAGCATTTATATCTTCTAATTTAAGTGCGTTAACTAATTCAACTAGACTAATAGTATAGTTAGAATAAGGATCTTTTGTAAGCTTATCAACCAACCCAATTATTGGTATATCTAGTTGTATATTCTTAATTTTAGCATCAATTGTTTTTCTCAAATGTGGGTTTTTTGTTTGGTGGTTTTTAATGGCTAATTTAATTTTTTCATTATTGCTTAGATAATTACTATATTTAAATATATTAAACTGAGGAGAAATAAAATAATTTTTTTGCATTTTATAACTATTTAATTTTTTATCAAAGTTTATCTCACCATAATATTGAACATTATCACCAGATAAATTAGATATAAAACTCTGTAAATTCATTTCCGTAAATTGCATTGTTTTACCAAAATCACTCAATAATCCATCAATTTTATTCAAGAAACCTGAAATTCTTGATGGATTTTTGAGTATTTCCATTATTTTATCTTGTGAAGGCAAGGTTATTTCTCCATTTTTCATAAGCGGAGAAATAATTATGTTATTAAGAAACGGATCATTAATTAGACCACCGAAAGTCTTATTTGTGTATTTTATATTTTTCTTAAGTTCTGAAATAAATTCACTTGTTTTCCCATCAATCTCAAAATAAATATTTTTTGTTTTGAGATCTTGGTAAACCATTATTCTTTCGGGATATTCTTGAGATATTTTCTTGAACATTTTTAACCCAGCTTGGAAACCATTATTTTCAATAGAGTTTTCTGGCTGATCTATTGATTTTAAATCAATAAATGATTTACCAATACCTTTTAATATATCAGATGCTTGAATATAATCAAATAAATCTACATAACTTGATTTAAAGGATCTTTTAATGTCTTTTTGTGCTCCTGAAATTAGTTCACCATTCAGAAAGCTTATTACTTGCTTTTTAATTTCATTACCATTGAATATACTTGGTATGTTATCTAATGAAATAATTTGCTTCAAAGAACCTATTTTTTTAACATTAGAATTAGTTTTTCAAGATGGTTTAGCAGGGTTTTCAATGTTTATTAAAGTATCTAAAACATTATCCATAACCACCTTAATTTTTTTAGAAATTAATTTTGAAACATTTACCATTGGGCTCTCTTTTTTAAAGTTTAGACCAATTTTTTTTGTTTTTGAAGTTGTTTTCCTTATAAGGCTACTCAATAATGTTTTGTCATCACCAGTTGCAAGCTTATCAAAAAGTATGTCAACTTGAATTTTCATCTTTTTTAAATTTTCTGAAAAATGCATTTTAGACAATTTAATTTTTTCATCACGTTTTTTCTTGTTTTCTTCACTTAAGCCGTTAGCATTTAAATTAATAGCAGCATTTTCTCTTAAATACCCAATAAAAGCAATAATTGAAGTGTCTAAAACTTTTACACCTTGCAACTTAAGTTCCCCTTTTAATTCTTTTGTGAAATTCATTGTATTTGAAATGGAATTATAAACATTCATAATAGCTGTTTTAGGATAAGGTTTAGAAGAATATTTATCTATTTTATTGGCAGATTCCCAATCAGCTTTTTGTACAGATGGTTTTATAACTTTACAAGTTTTTTGTTTAATACCACATGAATTCACCAACACAATAGGTGTTGCCAACGCAAGAGGGGCAAAAGCTGTTTTTAATAATATTTTTTTATTTAATTTCATTTTATTCACCCGCCGAACCTAGAAATTCAAAGATTAAGTCCATGAATGGTTTTAATCTAGTAAAGAATTGATCTAAATCGTCCTTTCTATAAGTTATTTTATTATTGTTTTGTTTATCAATAACCCTTATTTGTGGTGAAAAATAATCCTTTACCACAAATTTGTTATCAGGGTTTTTTTCAACACTAATAACTACATCACCCTTATCACCAACAATATGTGATAATAAGCCATAGATATCATTTTCCATATTTATCAATGAGTCAAAACCTGATTGAGTTACATTATTAAATATACTTGGTATATTTTCTGCTCCACTAACACCTATGAATCCGTCAATAGTTAATCCCATATTTTTAAGTAGATTTGATATTGATCCATTTAAAAGACCTTTTATAATTGGGATGAAAGGACTAAAATCATTTCCGGAATCATTTTTTGATGTTTCAGTTGAATTTTTATCTTTTTTAGAGCCATTTTTTGAATACAATTCATTAAGGTCTATATTCTTAGAATCCATACCTTTTCAATCATTTTCAGCCCTTTTCTTAGCTCTATCAAGAGCAGTACTTGCGATATCACCAACCAATTTTGAAGATTCTATTTTTATATTGTCCAAAGTTCCGTTTGAGCGAAAATTAGTCATTTTATAATTTTGTCTAAAAATATTTGTTATTTCTCTTGTGTTGATTTCTTTAGTTATATAAAAAGTTATTTTCCCATCTTTATTTACATCCTTGTAAACTTTGAATTTACTTGTAGGTTTTTTCATTATGTCTAAAATAGTCTTAAAAGATTCATTTTTTATTTCTTCAGGATTACCAAATAAAGTATTTTTGTTTTCTTTTAATTTTATTAAGAATTGTTTTGCATCTTTATCTATATTTGAATTAATAACAGATTCTAAATTACTTTGATCCGCTATTAGATTACCTTTTCTTTTTCATGATGGATTTCAATAAATTGAATTAGAAATAAATTTGAATGTATTATCTGTAATCACCCTTAAAATATCAAGCAAATCATTAATCTCTGATTTTATCTCTTCTTTAACGGTATATCCATTATCTGAAATATTTTTTGAATAAACATTGTATTTTTCAAGTTCTTGAATAAAGGTATTGATTAATGAGTGTTCATCGCTTGCTACCATATCAAAAAATCTTGCATCAATTGTTTTTTTAGTATCATTGATTGTTTTGATTAGTTTTAACTTTACTTCATCAGTTCTTTCATTCATTGGCAATGATAAAAAACTTTTAAATTCATCACCCATTTTTTCGAAGGAACTTTTTATATTAGGTATTAATTTTGAAGCTACTTGTTTTATTGAATTGACTAATTTTTCTTTTTCAACTTTTATATTTTTATCAGTTGATTTAAAGAAAGAGAGCATATTTATTTTTAAGTTATTAATACTTATTCTTCTTATTAATTCATTATCATCTTTCTTTACAACCAATATTAATTCATCACCATTTTGGAATTTTTGTTCTTTAATTTTATAAGTAAAATTCTTTTCAATTGTTTGAGCCTTTTGTTTAATTTTATACTCAACAGAAACATAAGGACCCAAATCTATTTTTTTAATTTTGGCTGAACCATCCGCACCTAAAAATACTGCGTCTGGGATTTTAATGTCTTTGAAAGTTTCTTTTGAATTAGGCAATATATTAGCCTCATCAATAAATTTGAATTCAGATTTCTTGGAAATTTGTTCCCTTATTTTTTTAGAAAAAATCTCTTTACTTACATTACCTTTGAATATTTTTTTAGAGGGGGTTGCTTTGATATTAGAAATTGCATCATTGAAAATTTGGGTATTAGTTTTATCAAAAATGACCGTTTCATCTCCTTTGATTTTATCCCCACCCTTTACTAAAATTTTACCTACTTTAAATTCATTGACCGAGGGAAGTTTATCAATACTATCCCCATTATTTAATAAATCAATGAATTTGTTTGTTTGTTTTATTATTTTTATACTATTATTTGGTTTCTTAGAGGAATTCCACTCACCATTTTCCGATAATTTTTGTTTTATTTCATCTGCACTAAAATTCTTTCCGATAATTGTATTGGGATTTTGTGAAATGATATTGTTTTCAGTGGCTTTAACTTTGATATAAATATTACCCGAACCATCACCAACTTTATTTACAGAAACTTTATTCTCTCCTATACTAGCATTACTTGGAGCCTTTGTGCCAGTTTCATAATCAAATAATTCAACATTCTTGTTTTTATTTTTTTCAATTTTTGTATTATCAATAGATAATTTTAAACGTTTTTCTTGGCTTTCTTTTGAATTTAAATTTTCCAATAATTTTTTTATTGTTATTTTTTTAGAAGTATCTCCATCAAATATCCCTGTTAAATTTGTGGATTCCATTATTTTTGAAAGTAATTCTTCCTCGCTTTTATATGCTTTGTTTTCATAAATAAACTTAAATCCAACAAAATTAAAAGTTAAATCAGAGCTTATAACTGTATTAGTAAAAACCTTTGTAAATACACCACTAGATGTGACTTTTATTTTTTCAAGTTTTGCTTTTGAAAGAGTCTCGATTATTTTTAAAAGACTTTTGCTATTACTTATATTATTAATTATTGAATTTAATTCATTAACATAAATTAAACCTGCTGATGTTTTTATTGAATTTAATGGATTTTCACTTGATATCCCAGAACCATCAAAAAATAAATTGTCTGCATCTTTTGCGGAGTTTAAAGTATTGTCAATAACAGCAGATGCAACAGCTTTTAAGTCATTAAGGTTATTAAAATCAATTTTACCCACTTTCGAAAAATTAATTTTAGTCCTTATTTTAGGAGAATTCATCGATTCTTTTATTGATTCTTTATTTGCATTAATTTTACTTTTAAATCACTTATCATTGAATGAAAACCTTCTATTAAAGTTGAATGAGGTATTGTTTTTATATCTATTTAAAGCTCCATTTGGTTTATAACCATTATTTATTCATGATGTCTTTCAATCAATTATTGTGTCTAATCTTACCGATCTATAAGTATGTCCATTAGATTTTGTT
>NZ_PSZO01000025.1 GCF_004335975.1 Mycoplasma marinum | reverse complement strand
AACTCGAACTCATTTCAAGTCCGAATCTTTAATATACAATTTTTGTATAATTTATTTATAACTGTAAAAGTGTTGCACTTTAAATTACAATGAAGAAAAAAGTGCTAAAAACACTTTTTTTTATTTACCCTTAATTGAATTAAGTCTTTCTTTTGTAGGTTCTTTACATAAATAAGAACCAGATACAAGAACATCTGCTCCTGCTTCAAATGCTTGCGGCCCAGTAATGTTATTAATACCACCATCAACTTCAATTATTACATCCATCCCACGACCATCAATATATTTTCTTAACTTAGAAATTTTCTCCAAAGTTATTTCATTGAATTTTTGTCCACCAGCTCCTGGTTGAACAGACATAACAAGAACAACATCGACAAATGGCAAGTAATCATAGATTTGCTCCACATTTGTTTTCGGGTTAAAAGCTATACCTTGTTTATATGCATTGTTTGATCCTGCTTTTACAATTTCCAAACCAACTTCGTATGATTCTGATTCATGGTGAAATGTTATAAGATCTGCAACGTGTTTAAATTTTTCAATGTAGTTGGGTGGAGAAGCAACCATTAAATGTATATCCACAAAGTGTTTTTCAGTTAAACTAACATTCTTTTCTACATCTTGCAAAGATAAAGCTGTTGCTGGAACAAAAATTCCATCCATAATATCATAATGTACTCAAGTTAAACCATTTTCAATAAGTTGGTTTGTAACTCTAGATTTTTCACTATTTTCAACATTTAATAATGATGCTGCTATTTTATTCATTTTTTGCCTCCTCAAGCAATTTAAGATAATTTTCATATCTTTGTTTTGAAATCTTACCGTCTTCAGCTGCATATTTTACAGCACAAATTTTTTCTTTATTATGTATACATGTTCTAAATTTACATTCTCTTGATAGACTTCTAAAATCTTGGTAAGAATGAGCTAATTCTAATTTAGTCAAATTAAATTCTAAAGAAGAAAATCCTGGAGTATCTATTAATTTTCCGCCAAACCAATCAATTATTTCAACGACCCTTGTAGTATGTTTACCTCTACCAAGAGCTTTGGATATTTCTTGAGTTTTGATATTCAAACCTGCAAGAGAATTTATAGTTGTTGATTTTCCAGCTCCTGTTTGACCAGTAAATACAGATAATTTATCCTTAAAAATACCTCTTAAAGTTTCAAATCCCAACTCATTAGGATTGGAAATTTCAAATGCATCATAACCTTGAACTTTATATTCTTCTAAATGTGTTTCATCAGTTAAATCAGCTTTCGTAAAAACTATAATTGGTTTAATATTATTAAATTCAATAATAGCTAGAAATTTATCCAATAATAAAGAGGAATATTTTGGTTCTTTAAGAGAGGTAATTATAATTGCTTGATCAACATTTGCAACTTTTGGTCTCACTAATGAGTTCTTTCTTTCACAAACTTCATTTAAAAAACCATTTGGTTCAAAATTAACAATATCTCCAACAACTGGAGAAATTCCTTCATTTCTCAAATTACCACGAGCACGTGTTCTATACTCAACGCCTTTACTTTCAATATCATAAAAACCTGCAATAACTCTAATAACTTGTCCCTGCATTATTTCACCACCAATACTGTTATAATAACTATTATTAATGCAATAAATGTGAAAGATAATATACCAATTAATGTCCATTTAGAATTCATAATTGAAAAGAAATTCTTCTTTTCTTTTGCTGATAAATTAATGGGTTTTTCATAAATTCTTTCAGTATCTAGTGCATTGCTTAAATCTTGATAAAAAGCAATCATATCAGAGTGCCTTTTATTTTTATCTTTCGCAGTTGCTCTTGCAACAACATTAGCAACAGATTGAGGAATGGATTCAACTGTTTTATTAACCATTGGTACAGTTGAATTTTTATGTTTCAATGCCGTTGCCAAAGCATCTTTTTCATTATAAGGACATGAACCAGTTAGCATTTCATACATCAATATTCCAAGAGCATAAATATCTCATTTATGACTTGGTTTTTCTTGATCTAAAATTTCAGGTGCAAGATATTGAACAGAACCTATAATACTATCTGACCTTGTTAATCTATCAGATTCTTCTGTTAGTGCAATACCAAAATCAATAATTTTAACCTTACCATGATCTGAAATCATAATATTTGAAGATTTAATATCTCTATGAACTATTCCTCTTTTATGAATCTCTGCAAAACCTAAAGCAAGTTGCTTTGAAAATTCTATTGCTTCGTCTACTGTCAGTTTTGTTCTTTGCTCAATATAATCTTTAAAAATAGAACCTTCAACATATTCCATAACGATATATTGAACTTTTTCATTAAGTTTTCAATCATAAATTTTAACAACATATGGAGAATCAACAGTTTTGGTTAATTTCATCTCGGAGTTAAAACGTTTCATTGCAACAATATCATTTTTTTTATCAGGATGCAAAACTTTAATAGCAACTCTTTTATGATCAAACATATCTTCAGCAAGATAAATTTCAGCCATACCACCTTGACCAATTTTTGAAATAATTTTATATTTATCATCAATTTTTTCTAGCATTATCCTCTCACTTTCACAATAGCAATTGTAAGATTATCACCAGAGTTTCCTTTAATAGCTGTCTCAATTAATTCATCACATATTTCTTCCAATGGTTTTTTAGAACCAACAATTGATTCAAATTGTGGTTTAGTTAAATAATCATGTATTCCATCAGATGTTTGGATTATATATTCAGTTTCTTTATTAATAGAAACTTGAAATGCATCTATTCTTGTAGTTTTTCTTGGCCCAAGAGCTGAAGTTAAAGCTGCACCACCTAAAATATTAGCTGCTTTTTCAGGAGAAAGTCCTTCTTCATTAATGTAATAATTTCTTAAATTATGATCCACAGTTATTTGATGAAGTAATCCATTATAAATATATGTTCTTGAGTCACCGACATTAAATATATATGCATTCCCATCTGGATAAAATAAAGTTAGAGTAACAGTTGTACCCATATCCAATAATGGTTTATCATTTTTAGCTGCCTTTTCCATAAGTTTCTTAGCTCTTTTAAGTGCATCTTTAAATCAAGGAAACAATTCATCAGAAGAATGTGGAGTATGTTTTATGAATTCTTTTTCTACAGCTTCAATAGTCAATCTTGATGCATATGATCCGCCAGTGTGACCGCCCATACCATCACAAAGGACAGAAAGAACAATACCATCCTTTTCTAGGATGGTTGCTTTATCTTGGTTTTCTGCTCTAACTACGCCTATATCAGATTTAACTAATGATTGCATTAATATCTCCCTAAAATAATTTTAGTAATTTCTTCTGCTGCCCTTTGTGGTTCATCATTTATAACTACATATTGAAATTTTGGTGAAAAAGAAATTTCTTCTGACGCTCTTGCGAGTCTTGTTTTTATTTGCTCTTCAGTTTCAGTCCCTCTTTCTCTCATACGTTTTTCAAGAACATCAATTGAAGGAGGTGCTAAAAAGATTGTAATCAAATCATCTGCTGCATCTTTATAATGATCAACAACGTTCATCGCTCCATATGGTTCTAACTCTAAAAAGGCTGATTTTCCCTTAGCCATTATTTTTTCTACTTCTGCTTCTAATGTTCCATACTTATTGTCAAAATGTTCATTTCACTCAATGAATGAATTTGACTCTATTTTCGAATTAAATTCTTCTTTAGTTAAAAAGAAATAATGCTTACCATGTTTTTCGCCTTCACGCGGTAAACGTGTAGTAGCGGAAACTGAAAAACCTAGTTTTAATTCTGGTTTTTCAAATAAATATTTTTCTACTGTTGCTTTACCAACTGCAGACGGTCCTGTAAAAACTATTAATTTACCTTTTTTCATAATTAAAAATATTATACATTACTTATTAGTAATACTGAAATTTTCCCGTATTTTTTAGATTTTTGAATCATGAATTTGTCAGGTATTATTAACTCTGCTGCACGATCAGTTTCCAAAATAATATAACCATTAGTTGCTAGTAGATTAGATTTTTTTATCTCTTCTAATGTTTGATTGTACAAATCAATTTCTTCATATGGAGGATCCATAAAAATTAAATTAAATTTGGCACCAGATTTAGATTTTACATATGAAATTGCATCAGTTTTAATGATGTCCATATTATTAATTTTTAATAAATCTTTATTACTTTTTATTATATTTATAGCTTTTGAATTTTTTTCAATTGCAATGGCTTTCATCGCACCACGAGAAACAGCTTCTAAAGCAAAAGCTCCAGAACCTGAGAATAAATCTAAAACAAGTGAATTTGGTACGTCAAATTGAATAGAAGAAAAAATAGCTTCTCTAATTCTATCAGTTGTAGCTCTTGTTATTTCCATTTCGGGCTGTTCAATTTGTCTTCCGCCATATTTTCCTGAGATTATTCGTAACATATTAGAATAATAGCACATGTTAATATATAATAAAAATATGAACTTTAAAATAACAAAAATACCCAAAGATAATAAAATCTTAAGGAAGACTTTAGAGAAAGTTGATTTTCCACTTTCTGAAGAAGTAAAAAAAGCGGCAGATTGAATGATAAATTATATCGATAAATCACAATTGCCAGGATTTGAAGATAGAGCTGGCGTTGGTATTGCCGCAAATCAAATTGGAGTAGATAAAAGAATGTTTTATGTCAATATACCACTTGGAGAAGATAAAGAAAATTTCAAAGAATTTTTAATAAATCCTGAATTCATTGGAATGGGAACAACACCATCTGCAATTGAAGTTGGAGAAGGTTGCTTATCTGTTCAAGAATCATGACCAAATACAGATGGACTTGTTCACAGAACTTTTAAAGTAATTGTAAAAGGTTATTCATACATACAAGGTAAGGAAATTACGATTACAAAAACAGGTTACGAAGCTATTGTTTTCCAACATGAAATGGATCACATTAATGGCGGACTATTCTATGATAGAATAGAACAAAAAAAACCTTGGAAAGTAAAAGAAAAGGAAGTTTTAATTTAACCAAAATAGCTAATAGCTATTTTTTTATATAGATAAAATCTCCCCAAATAAAAGATAAAAAGGACAATGATACTTTATTAATATCATTTTAGATACCGTTGGTTTCGTTTTCCTTGTATAATAAATAAGAAGAAGTGATACTTCACACAATAAACACATAATAAATAATTAGGAGACATACTATGATAAAAACTAAGATTTTTGGTCTTGGTGGTATGCAAGAGATAGGTAAAGCTGCTATTGTTATCGAACATGGCGAAGAAATGGTAATAATTGATTCAGGAATTAAATTTGCTGATTCATGACAAACTGGTATCCAAGGAATCATTCCTGACTATACATATTTAAAGGCTAATCAACACAAGATTAAAGCTATTTTTATTACACATGGTCATGAAGATCATATTGGAGCCATTCCATATTTACTACAAGAAGTGCATATCCCTAAGATCTACGCATCAAGAATTGGTTGCGAGTACATTAAAGCCAAACTACAAGAGCGTAAAATTAAACACAATACAGAATTTATAGAAACTACAAAGGATTTAGTTGTTAAATACGATCAACTAACAGTAGATTTTTGAACAGTTCAACACTCAATTCCAGATGCATTTGGAGTTAGAGTTAAAACACCAAACGGAACAGTTGCTGATACTGGTGATTTCCGTATTGACTATACACCAATTGGTGCGCATACAGATTTTGATAAATTAGATAAGGTTGGAGAAGAAGGTTTAACTCTTTTATTCTCTGATTCAACTAATGCCATGAGACCTGATCACTCACCAACTGAACAAGGTATATTAGAAGACATTCAAAAAATTATTGAAAAAGCTGAAAATAGAATTCTATTTACAACGTTTGCTTCAAATATCGAAAGAGTTGGAGCAGTTATTGAAATGGTTGAAAAAATGGGTAAAAAAGTTTGTCCATTTGGTCGTTCAATGGTTAATGGTATTAAAATTGCTTCAAGAGCAGGATATATTAAAATTAAACCAAATACAATTATTGATAAAAAACAAATTTCAAAATATGACAAAAATGAAGTTGTTATTTTAACAACAGGTTCACAAGGTGAAGAAATGGCCGCTCTTTCAAGAATGGCTAGAGGGCAACATCATCAAGTTAAAGTTGAAAAGGATGACTTAATTATATTTTCATCATCACCAATACCTGGAAATAGGATGAAAATTGAGTTGCTAATAAATCAATTAACTAAACTAGGTGCTGATATTAAAGAAAATGGAATAGATGGAAGATTACATACATCTGGTCATGCTTATAAAGATGAGCACCGTACTGTATTTAGAAAAGCTAAACCAAAATACTTTACTCCTTTCCATGGGGAATACAGAATGTCAGTTGCGCATGCACAAACAGCTGTTGAATGTGGAGTAAAAGAAGAAAATATTTTCATTATTGACAATGGTCAAGTTCTTGAAATGGTTGATGAAAAAATTACTCTTTCAGAAGAATTTATTAATCCAGGCCCAATATATATTGATGGTATTACAGCTTCAAAACAAACAAATGAAGTTATTGCAGAAAGAGAAAGACTTGCAGATTCAGGATTTGTTAATGTAGTTGTAGCTATAGACAAGAAAAAGAATTCTATTATTGGTAGACCAAGACTAATATCAAGAGGAACACTATTTGTTAAATCTTCGCAAGAGTTAATGAATGAAGCTCAAAGGTTGGTTCACGGTTCAACTCTATATACAATAAAAAATAAAAAAGATTGAAAAGTAGAAGATGTTAAATCAATCATTAAAGAGAGACTAGAACCTTTATTTTATAAAGTTAAACGTAGAAGACCAATTATAATTCCAGTTATTATTTTTGCTGAAGGTAAAAAACAAAACGGAAATAAAAGAGGTAAAAAACCTTCTAATAATAAAAAACCAAATAATAACAATAATAAAAAACAGGTAACTAAAAAAACACAAAATAAACAAACACCAAAACCTAAGACAACACAAAATAAATAATTTTTAGAAACTAAAACGAACCCAAAAAGGATTCGTTTTTTTTAATCGTTTTTTAGACATTAGAAAATAACTTTAAATTATTCCTTGATAATAATTTGTGCCCATATGTATTCCATTAAGTGCGCAACGCCTTTATTTTCTAAAGCCACAATTGGAATTATCTTGATATTTGGATATTTTAACTTGAATATTTTAAGCTTAGTTCTAGCGCTTTTCATATCCATTTTATTTGCAACAATTATTTGTTGTATCTTATTAAATTTATTTGAATAGTTAAATAATTCATTATTGATTTCAACATAATCTTTAATTGGTTCTTTATAACTTGAACCAAAATCTATAATATGTAATATAACCTTTGTTTTCATAATATATTTAATTATTTCATCACCTTTCCCCCTACCAAAAGAAGCACCTTTTATTATTCCAGGTAAGTCAAGCATTGCAAATTTCCTTCTGCCATCAATATCAGCAATTGCCAATGCAGGTTTAAGAGTTGTAAAATCATAGGCACCTATTTTGGCCTTATAATTTGTCATCTTGGAAATTAAAGTACTCTTCCCTGAACTAGGTTTACCTAATAATCCGACTTCAGATATAAATTCCATCTCCAAGTCAATATTGTGCAATTGTGCTTGCTCGCCTTTTCCAAATTCATATATTTTGTGCTTAGGATCAATTTCTTCCAAGGGTGTATTGCTCTTGTAAATTTTTGTAAGTTTTTGATTACCGAATCCACCACTACTGCCAGAAAATAATTTTGTTTTCCCTTCTGGAATAAAAAATTCTTTTTTATCAATTGTAATTTTAGTATTTTTAGGAACAAAAATAATCAAATCCTTTCCTGCCGAACCATTCCTTCCTGCTGAACCGCCTTTTTCCCCTTTTCTAGCAAATTGATTTTTCCTAATATCAGAAAGAGTCCTTAATCATGGATCAACATCTATAAAGACATCGCCTCCTTTGCCTCCATCACCTCCGCAAGCACTACTTTTATTAGCATTATTCATAAAATCAACAAATCCATCTCCACCATGACCAGCTCTAACCTTTATGTTTGTTTTATCGATAAATTTCATTTTTTCCCTTTCTTTAATTTATTAAAATAATTTTAAGAATTTGTCAAACTGTAAGGGAATACAAAAAAATACATACAATCACGTTGTAAATCTTTTGTATATTGAAAAAATGATCACTATATCATTATTATTTTATTTAAAGGGAATATAAAGGAAATATGCGTTTCTAAGATACCCTATAATTTAAGACATTTCAAAAAATTATTATTTAGATGTTGGTGCTGAATTGTTCACGATACCACCCCTTTTAATTTCTTAACTATTTTAATTATAATTAAGCATTCATAAAATATTACTATGATAAGAAAAGTTAACTTTTGAAATATTGATTAATTTGTTTGTAGTTAATATTAATATCGCAAAATAAAAATCCATTATTAGGACTTGTTTTTTAATGAGTAAATTAACTATTATTTTTTAATTGTTTTGCCACTTCAGCCGCAGAATTACCAACAACCAACGAAACAGAAGTAGAAGAAAAAATTGTTCCTGAAATACCTTTTAAATTCTCAATGTTTTCTTTTTTTACTTGTTTTTTATTTTTAAAAGATATCTTTACACGTTGGCGAGTGTTTGTTATTTCAGTTATATTATCCTTACCAATGGCTTTAATTATTTCAGCTATATTAACTTTAACTTTTGATTCTACTGTTAATTTATTTTTAGGAACTTGTTTTTTATTAATTCAAATTCAAATAAATCCAAAAGTTATTATTGAAAGTAATGCTATTTTAATTTTATCTAGTAATGTCATATTCCACCCCTTAATACTCTTAGTTTATTATAACATGTGGTAAAATTAAAAAGTATTTTAAGGAGAAAAATTATGAAAAAAAGAATACTAAGCGGTATAACTGCAACAGGAACACTTACAATTGGTAATTATTTAGGAGCAATTAAAAATTTCGTAAAATTACAAGAAGAATTTGAAATGTTTATTTTTGTTGCTGATCTACACGCATTAACAAATCCAATAGAACCAAAAGAGTTAAGAAAAAATAAGAAAAATATTATGGCTCTCTATATTGCATGTGGATTAGATCCGGAAAAAACAACCTTATTTAATCAATCTGATGTTAAAGAACATGGCCACATGTCTTGACTAATTTCATCTCAAACAACAATTGGAGAATTGAATAGAATGACACAATTCAAGGATAAATCATCTAAAGTTAAAAGCTCAAATGGAACAGAAATGATTCCTACAGGATTATTAATATATCCTGCATTAATGGCAGGTGATATATTATTATATAACCCAGATTTAGTTCCCGTTGGCGCTGATCAAAAACAACATTTAGAGCTTACAAGAAATATCGCAACAAGAATAAATAATAAATTTGGAGATACTTTTAAAATTCCAAAACCTTATATTGCAAAAGAAGGTGCTAAAATAATGTCACTAACAGATCCAACTTCTAAAATGTCAAAATCATCACCAAATGCAAAATCACATATCTTACTATTAGATGATCCTGAATTAGCTGCAAGCAAAATTAGAAAAGCAGTTACGGATTCAGAAAATAAAGTTTATGTTTCTCCAGAAAAACCAGGTGTTACTAATTTATTAACAATTTATGCAGGATTTAAAGACATAACAATAGCTGAGGCAGCTGAGTACTTTAAGAATCATAACTATAAGGACTTTAAAGATGAAATAGCCGTAGTTGTCAAGGAGTTTTTAATCAATATTCAAGCGAAATATAAAGATGCTATTTTAAACGTAAAAGAAATTGCAGAACAAGGAGCATTAAAAGCTTCTCAACAAGCAATTAAATCTTCTTCAAAACTAGAAAGAAGATTGGGACTTAAATAAGTATCACCCCATTTAAATTAAAGGAGTAATATATGAATTTTTTACATACATTAGGCCAAATACAAGGACCAATAACTTTGGTTTTTATTTTTATCGGTTTTTTAATAATGCTTTTTATGCGTTTTAGATATAAAAGAAATTTCAATGGAAGAAACACCATTTTACATTTAAGGATTTTAGGTGTGGCAATGGGTATTATTGAATTATCTTTCATAATTGCATTTGCTAGCATTGGAGCTTGATGGCACTTATTATATGGTGATATGTGTTCATTTATGGGGTTAGTAACTCCTTTTGTTCTTTTAACGGGTAATAAGAAAATAATTAAATCTATATTGCCTTGATTATTTATCGGAGCCTTCTTAACTTTATCTTCAGCGTCTTTTGAATATGACTCAACAAAGGCTTGATTACCAGATCAACTAATTTCATATTTTAAGCATGCTTTGATGATGATAATAGCTTTATATGGATTAATAACTATTGGTAAATATAAGAAATATGATTACTTCAGAACAATAATTTTTATATTTTTATTTATTTTATTTGTCATTATCTTAACAGGAAGTTTATATTGAACTGCCAATTCAAAACTTTGAAAAGATAGGTTCGGAATGTTCTCAACAGCTATGTTTGAACCTAGTTATAGAATAATTGTAACAACATTAAAGGGTGGAACAATAGTTCTAAAAAGCGAATCATATACATTCATGAATAATATAGCGCCATATCCTTGACCCACATTAATATTTTATCCATTTGCAGTTATTTTTTGTCTTGGTATTGCATATGGATCAACGTTCTTATCACAATGATTTAATATGGAAAAAGTGGAAACACCAAAACTACTTAAATGAATTAGAAGCAAAAAGAAAAAACCTTCAAAGAAGGAAAAGTAAATTAATCAAATATATTATGTTTAATTAGCAAAATAGATTATATATGAATTGATGAATTAGATTGTATTTCGATACAATCTTTTTTTATTTACCGTTGGATTAATAAGTTAATTTCTAAACTAAAAATTTAAAATAAAACTACATCCTTTGAATGTAGATATATTAGGATAAAAATTTAAGACACAACTCGGAAAGGGTGGTGTCTTTTATGAAACATTATAAATTTAAAGATAAATTGTGGGCATTAAAACAATTG
>NZ_PSZO01000024.1 GCF_004335975.1 Mycoplasma marinum | reverse complement strand
AACTCGAACTCATTTCAAGTCCGAATCTTTAATATACAATTTTTGTATAATTTATTTATAACTGTAAAAGTGTTGCACTTTAAATTACAATGAAGAAACTAGGACTAATGTCTTAGTTTTTAATTAAATTTATTTAATTGAATTAATTAATTCTTTTGTTTTATTTGTTTTTTCTCAAGGTAAATTTAAATCTTCTCTACCAAAATGCCCAAATGTAGCAGTTTGCTTATAAATTGGTTCTCTAAGTTTTAAAGAATCAATTATTGCCCCTGGAGAAAGATCAAATACTTTATTTATGGCATTCAATATTTCTTCTTCAGTATATTTAGAAGTCCCAAATGTATCAATAGAAATGGAAATTGGTTTTGAAATACCAATTGCGTATGACAACTGAATCTCAACTTTATTAGCAAGTTTTGCAGCAACTATATTTTTAGCAACTCATCTTGCTGCATATGCTGCAGATCTATCAACTTTTGTATAGTCTTTTCCAGAAAAAGCACCACCACCGTGACGACCAGCACCCCCATAAGTATCAACAATAATTTTTCTCCCTGTAAGACCTGTATCACCAATAGGACCTCCTATTATGAATTGACCTGTAGGATTAATGAATACATTAAAATCTTCATTAAGACCATATTTTCTAATAGTTGTTTTCATAATATTTTCTAAAATAAATTCTTTAAACTCTTTTTCATTGTAATCTTTAGAATGTTGAATTGACATTAAAACTGTTTCAACTTTTGGTTGAGTTTCAGCATAATTAATTGTTACTTGTGCTTTCATATCTGAACCAGCAAACTTAAATTCTTTTGATAGTCTTAATTTTTCAGCTAATTTAACAAGTTCATGCGATAGAACAATTGGTAGAGGCATTAATTCCTTTGTTTCATCAGTTGCAAAACCAAACATGATACCCTGATCTCCAGCACCTATTTCTCCACCTTTTTTATCAACTCCTTGATTTATATCAGGTGATTGTGAATTAACGTTAGAAATAACTGTAAAATCGTTTTCTGAGTAACCTAATTTTAACAATACATCTCAAGCGGCTTTAACAACGTCAACATAAGCTTTCGTTGTTATTTCACCCCCAATTATAATCATTCTATTAGAAGCCATAACTTCACACGCAACCCTTGAATCTCTATCTTGCCTTAGGCATTCATCTAAAATAGAATCTGATATTTGATCACAAATTTTATCTGGGTGTCCAGCCCCTACAGATTCTGATGTAAATAATTTTTTCGACATAATAAAACCTCCCTTTATTTTTATTTTAAGAGAGGAGTGAATTTAAGTAACATGTTATCTTTTATGATCTCACTCTCCACCTTCTGCTTACACAGGGTTGGCTCGCTTCATAGCTGCTAAGCTCCACGACTCTCAATGTTTTTATTTGTCTAAATTAAGTATATCAAAAAAATAATCACTTTTTATCTATTAATATTAAATTAAAAATATTTATTCATTTTAATATGTTTATAGCCTATGAAAATAAGTCTATAAAATTAACAAGGTGGTCAAAAATAAGGAATACACTATTATTAAATTCAATAATTAAAAGTACAAAAAATTAATAAAATTAAATTTATATAATATAAACGATATAAAAAAACAAGATAATTTTATCCTGTTTTTTTATATTTAAAATATTCAAAGTATGTGATAAATAATTAAAATTACTTCATTATTGCTAAAATAATAATCGTTATGACTATCGTAGTTAAAGTAGTCAATAATATAATTCATCAAGTATATTTCATTCATGGTTGGATATCTCTTTTAACAATTTTTCTTCATCTGTACCATGTTCAAAATAGTAAGAAAAGAATTATTAAAAAACCGGATATATACATCAAAATATTTACACTATTCATTTATAACCACTCTTTCTAAAGCGCCAATCATTATTTTTAATTCTTTTTTTGCATTACGTTTAAACATAATTTTTCCTAATTTACCATTTAGTCCTGCAATAGTTCTCATTAATTTTATTTCATGCGTAATTTTTATTTTGATACTATCATTTTTGGATTTAATTTCATATCTATAAATATGAAATTGATCTTGACTTTTACTAATAAATTCAACCAGTTCATTTTCTCTTCACTCAGTTATAAATGTTTTGGATTTGGGCTTTTGCAAACGATACCCAGGAAAAAGTTTGACACCTTTTGTATATTCATCTTTTTTAAGAATATCCTTCATTATTACATCAAAAACATTTTCATCTTTTGCTAAAATATTTTTAGAAACTGAACAACCACTTTTTCTAGCATATTCTGCAGTAACTGATGTATATATCTCTTTATTATATTCATCTATTAATTTATCGAAATCACTTGATTTTTTGTCATTGATTTTAGAGTTATATTTATTTCTTAAGCTTAAATCTTTCATAAAATAATTATATATAAAAAAGCTAAAAAACCCTAACATAAAAAAATAAAAAAACTAGGCAATGCCTAGTTCAATAAAATAACTTATGCTGTTTTTACAGAATTAGTATCTTCGTTGATTTTTAAGTTTTTTTCTTCGTTATTTGCTTTATATTTAAGCATTAACACAAATGGTGTTCATAATGCTGTGGCAATCGCGAAGTTTACAACAGCTAATACAAATCCTCATGGAGAAGCTGAAGCAATTAATCCACCAAATCCAACAGGAATTGTTCAAGGTATTAATGCAATAACTTTTGGAACTCCAAATCATTGTATTCCCATGTATGTAGTTACTGTAAGAATTGGCATAATTAGCATTAAAGGTAGAATTAACATTCAATTCAATACTAATGGATATCCAAATGTTACGGGTTCGTTAATTTGGAAGAACCCTGGAGCAATGGCAAATTTAGAAACTTCATATTCTGCTGAATCTCTTTTACCAAATGCTAATGTTGCAACTAATAATGGAAGAGTTGCACCTCATCCACCGATGAAGATATAAGCGTCAAATGTACCTTGTACAAATACGTTACTATCACCATTGATGTTATTTGCTAATAAAATCAATCAAATTGGAGCAAAAGCACCATTGATAATATTTGTTCCATGTAGTCCAAAGAATCAAAATAATGAGATTAATACTACATATAAAATAGCAATACCTAAACCACCGTATTGGTTAGATGCTAACCCTAAAAATGGGGCAACAACTCCAGCATATATTAATGATGTAAGTGTTGCTCCTCCGTGTAATGCAATATCAATTTGTGTTGATTGTTCTACAATACTCTTAACAGCAACTAGTGTTGCAGGTGTATAAGCACCAGCACCATTTTTAAATGCTAAATTAGTAACATCTTTAACATTTTCTGTACCTTTGATTCCATGTAAAAGTTGTAAGAAATCTTTATCAGATGTAGTTTTAAGATTTTGAAGTGTATTTAGCATTTTTTTGAATGCGGCAACAGTTTCAGAACTTGCACCTGAATTTGCAGCACCTAAAACAGTAATATCTCCTGCAGGAGTTTTACCTTGTAAAACAAGTGTAGTAGCTCCACCTTTCAATAAAATTGAGTGATCAATACCAGCTCCTTCAGCAGGAAGTGTTCTATTCACCAATGGAGATGAAGACACACCAGAAAATGGTATTCACACAATTCAGTTAATTCCACAAATTATTAATAATGTAAAAATAACTGGGAATAATTTTGCGAATGCCTTTGAAACAGCAGGTGGAACCCCACTTGGCATTTTAATTGCCAATTTATTTCCTTTTGACATTCAACAATATAATTCTGTTGCAATCATTGAAACAATAATTGCTGAAATTAGTCCTCTTGCACCAATTCAATACATCCCACCTTCTCATGTTGGGGCTTTGTTTGAGTCTCATGGTACATTAAGCATAAGGTTTGTAACACTTAAAAATGCTGCGATACATAATAACCCCGCTATTTCAGGAGCTGTATTTCCTCTTGATCTACTCAAGAAGAAACCAATCCCAAATGCAATATATAATGACATACAATTTATTGTACCTACTTGTAGATATAAAAAGTATCCTTTAAAAAGTTTTAAGAATGTTAAATATCCACCTTGAGGAACAAAATCATTCCATGCTACAAATAATCCAGATAAAGAACCTTTACCTCCCGCATCTGAAAAAACAACACTACGCATTAAAACAGCCATAGCACCTGCAATTATAATTGGTGTAAATATAGCAAATGCATCACGAATTGCTGACAGATGTCTTTGATTACCTAATTTACCCACTTTTGGAATAAGTTTTTCGTTAATCCAATTTTTAGTTGAATTAAGTTTATTCGAATTTTTTACTTTTGACATACTAATGTAATGCTAAGGTAACTACAATAAGGATAAATAGTGCAATCAATAGAATAAATGCACCATAAGCAAATATAGTTAACCCTAGCCCCCCTTTCCTTCAAGATGAAAAATTCTCTACATACACTGATGTAATAGAAATAGCAATTTGAACCACTAATATGATTGCAGAAACGATTAGTAATGTTTTACCTAATCCAGGATTATTTGTACCAGGTTGAAAACCTACAGCAACTCCTGCAAAAATACCTAAAATAGTCATAAATGTTAATAGAGAGTAAGCTGGTCTATTTAATTTTTGATCAAATTTATCAAAGATATTTCTTAAAGAACTTGATTCTTTCATTTTTTCTCCTTTTATTTTAATAAAAATAAAATTATGGAATTCAATATATAATAATTTAAAATATATGGAATTACACATTTCGCCTTTATTGTATTCGATAATGTATTTAGAATACATAATAATTATAACTCTTATTAATAAATTTGTATATATAAATTTAGATATGCTAATCCTCAATATATCATCATTGCTTTTTATTAACCAGATTCCAATTTTTTTAATTAATTTTATATCAATATAAGACAAAATTTTATAAATTTATCATTATTAATATTTTTTAAATTTACTTCAATTAAGAAAAAAATATTTTTATAAAATAACAAAATTTCGCAACAAAATATTTATAGATAACATAGATATTAATTCTTGACTAAAATAATAAAAAAAGACGAAATATAAATCGTCTTTAATATCTATGTAATTTTAGTGGTTTATTATAAATATAAATCCATACATTCTTCAAAAATATTGTTAAAATTATTTATTCAATTCTTCTAAAGCAATATTAACAACTTCTTCACCCTTAGCTAAAGCATAGTATTGTGGTGCAATAACAATAACTGGTTTTTCAGTAATCTCTTTAAATCCAGCAAGCATATACCTAACTTGTGGCCCTAGCATAACAATATCTCATTCTTCAGTTACACCTTTTGCTTCGTTTGAAGACATAGCTCTAACTGTACCTTCAATATTGTTTGCATCCATATAATCTTGCATTGACTTCTCTAAAAGTGAAGTTGACATCCCTGCTGAACACGCTAATAATATTTTCATTTCTATCTCCTTTTTTATAAAATACATCAATAAACTTTTGAGTTTATTTTATCTTTCTGCCTTAATTCTCTATATATATTATAACCCAATAAAAAATGAGAATAAAATAAGAGAATAATTACAATAAAAGCACAACACTTCCTGCCTTATTTATCGAATTTTTTATACATTTCAATCATTTCACCAACAAGTAAAATAAGTGTTTGAGTTGTTAATAATTGATCTTCTGCATGTAAAAACAGTACTTTAAATTCATGGTTTACACCTTGTGCCTCTTCAACAATTACATCCATGTGTGCGTGTGAAGCTTGAGCAATTTCATCATTTGATTCCTTCATCTTTTTAGCGGCAGCTTCATAATCTTTATCCTTTGCTAAATATAAAGCTTCCATTGCTGATGATTTAGCACCACCAGCTTTTGTAATAATTTCAAAAGAAACCCTTTCGAAATCTATTTTAGATTTTTTATCTGACATTTTTTTCTCCTTTTTTAATAATTTTAAATCCTCTACCAGGTCTTGCAAATTCTAATAAATTATGATCGAATAGTGATATTTTACCTACATAATTTCTTTTCCCTGTATAAGGAATCCTTTTTGTAATGATATGTAGTTCACCTTTATATCTATTATATTTTTCATTTAATATAACAATATCTCCTGGTTCAAAAAATTCCTTATCATTTTTTTTAGGTTTAATAATTTCTTCCTTAAATATAATTCTTGAATATGTTGATCTTATAAAATATTCATTTACATCCTGCCTATTATTATGAGGAAAATTAAATAAAATAGCCTTTTCAACTTTTGTCAATTTTTGCATATCCTCAATTTCAAAAATTAATGTAGGATTCTTACCAATGCTAGTTTCAACATATTTATTTAACTGATTTTTTGATACCTTTAACTTTTCATAAGATTTTTTATTCAAAACAAAATTAGAATTAAATAATAAATCCTGAACTACTTTAAATTGTTCTTCAGTTACACCTTGTTCTGAAAAAATAATGTCGTCAACAATATCCATCGCCATATAATGACGCACTTGTTCAGAAAGTGTCTTACCTCTATGAATTTCTAGTGTAGGTATACCGTCATTGACATCCCATGGTCCAACAACACCTTCTTGATTTCTTGGTAAAGTTATAAATGATGCAACTTTGGTACCCATTTTTTTATATTCACTTGATAAATTAATGAAATTTTTTATACCTAACCCTGTATATTCCATTGGATAGAAATTATGACAAGCTATTAAATTCTTGGCAATCCCACCTTTTTCTATAGTTTTTGTCATTGTAGTTGTTCCTGAAGAAGCATTTAGCTCTACGGTTATATTTTTGGAAAGTTCGGACTCAACTTCTCCATTAAAGTCCTCATCTAATCTAATGCCTGTAGCACCAACTTTTTTGAAAAAATTATATTCAGTATATTCTAATCCAAGACTTTTATAAACTGTAGGAGATACATCAACAATAACTTCCATTCCCATTTTATTAGCAAAAGTTAAAGTTTGTTTTAGAGCCCCTAATTTTTCTATGCCTTTTCCAGTATTATTTATTTCTAATAAATTGGCAAATACCCTTCTAACACCATATTTGTGAGCCAACTTTATATAATCAATCGTTTCTTTTACACCCGTTTTACTGGGGTAAATACTTATCCCTATTCTTTTTTTCATATACTTATTATAAACCTTTTAAAACTTGTATATACAATTTTTTTAATAATTAAAAACCTGGGTTAAATTAAAGTTCAAAATATTGAGTTATGAGTTAAAAATCACTTTATTTTATTTTAGAATAAAAATAAAACACAATCCGAAGATTGTGTTTTAGTAAAGAAAGAGATTACATGTGTCTCTTAATTTCTTCACCCATCATTTCAACTTTAGGTCCAATAATAACTTGGTAACCTTTAGCACCAATCTTAATTGTCCCCCATAGCAATAGTTTTTTTAACTTGTGCATCGTTGATTTTTGAACTATCTTTAAGTGTGAATCTTAAACGTGTAGCACATCATTCAAGATGTTCAATGTTTTCAGATCCTCCAATACCTTCAAGAATAGTTTTTGCGTCTTTAGTGTATTTATTATCACCAGATGCTATATTAGCTGGCATATCTTCTGCATCAGCTTTTTCAATTTTGTTACTTCCTCTACCAGGAGAAGAGATATTGAATTTTCTAATTAATAATGTTGCAAGACTGAAGTATGTTGCAGCTGCAGCAGCACCAATAACGAAAATTCACGCTGGGTTTGCCATAACTCTTTGAATTCCTGATCATCCATCGTATGCAACGTGTGCATCAATAATTTGCATTGATTTTGGAATTGATAATGCATAATCAACTAAACCAGCTGAGAATCCAAATCCTAATTGAATACCGAATATTCCTGTAATAAATCCAAATACTCCTGTAAGAATAGCATGCATCCCGAATAAAGCAGGTGCTAAGAATAAGAATGAGAATTCAATTGGTTCTGTAATACCTGTAAAGAATGAAACGATTGCTGATCCAAATAATAGTGAAGCAACACGTTTTTTCTGTACATCTCCATCAGCATTAAATCAAAAGGCAACTGCCAATGCTGGAAGACCAAACATCATGATTGGGAAGAATCCTGATTGGAATGTTCCGGCATTTAATCCATGTAATGCTCCTGAAGAATCTTTTTGAACTGCAGCAGCATTTAAGAATCCAAAGATATCACCATGTACATCAGATGCTCCACCAGTAACACTTTGGTAATCTCCTAATTGGAATCAGAATAATGTATTTGGAATGTGGTGTAGTCCAAATGGAATTAATAGACGATTAAGAATACCGTAAGCACCCATAATTCCAGCATTTGCTCATCTATTACCAGCACCTTTTTGCATAGCATTAGATAATTGATAAATTGTATAACCAATTCATGGGAAGATAATTGCTCATAATACAATAAACATTGTCCCAATAATAAATGAAAGAACTGGAATTAATCTTCTACCTGAAAAGAATCCAAGAACTGAAGGTAATTCAATACCATTAAATTTATTATAAATAAAAGCGATAAGTCCACCTACAACTATACCGTTAAGTACATTTTCAGCTAAAATAGCATTATACTTATTACCGAATAGAGAATGGAAACCTGTTCCGCCATTTCCTCCACCAAGATTTAATGTTCCATAAATCTTGTCAACCATATCGTAGTTACCAAATTTTCCGCCTTTAGTTGACATAAGAACTGTCATTAATACCATAATAACAAAACCAGTAATAGCGGCTTCACCACGAGAATCTTTTGCCAATCCAAATGCAACCCCAATTGCAAATAAGAATGGTAATGCTCCAAATACGGCATCTCCTGATCCCTGAATGAAAGCATGTACGAATGATGCAAAAGCTGTTGCATCCCCGATTTGTGCCCCTACTCTTAATAGAATAGCAGCCATTGGCATCATAGCGATTGGGAATAATAACGCTTTACCAATTCTTTGTAATCCAGCTAATATCCCTAAGTTTTTCTTTTTAGGTTTTAGGGATTTTGATTTTTTATCATTTCTTGCGATTGATGTCATTATTCTTCCTCCCTTTTCTTAATCAAGAATCTAGCGATTGTTGTAGTTAAAACAGAAGCGAATAAAGAAAGTGTAAACAATAATCCAGTAATAGCATTTGTATTTTGTGACCATCCACTGTGTTGAGCAGCTAATGAAGCACAAATTACAAATACAAATAATAGAACTAAAGTAACTGATCATAGAGCGACCTGTACTCAATCTAAAATTCCCATACCTGCAATAACAGATTGTAATTTTTTCATATTTTTTTCCTCCGAAATAATGTCTTAATAAAAAACGCACTAAAGCATTTAATTTAGACATATATATTATATAGTATTTTTTCCAACTTGTATATATAAAAAATACCATAACTATTTAAATATTAAAAAAAACTATCAAATAGCATGAAATGATAGTTATTAAAATTATTTATTTAGTAATCTTGCTGCAGCCTCATCAACTAAAATAATAGCATTTGAATGCTTCTGTAAGAAAGATGCAGGTACATCAGTAGTTATTTCTCCTTCTACTAAATCTTTAACGGCTTGGGCTTTTGTTTCCCCAGAAGCAATTAAAAGTATTTCCTTAGCTTTCAAAATTGATCCAATACCCATTGAAATAGCAGTTCTAGGAACATCATTTGCTGATTCAAAGTATCTAGCATTAGCCTTAATTGTTGAGTCAGTAAGATCAACTTGACCTGTTTCGCCATTCTCAGATGAACCTGGTTCATTAAATCCAATATGAGCATTTGTTCCAAGTCCTAATAATTGCAAGTCAATCCCACCTGCTTTTAAGATAGCATCGTCATATCTTTTACCTTCGATTACTGGGTTAGCCATACCAGAAGGGACGTGTGTATTTGCTTTATCGATGTTTATCGAATCAAATAAGCGATTGTTCATATAAAATCTATATGACATTTCGTGTGTAGATTCTATATTTGAATACTCATCCAAATTAAATGTTTTAATTGAACTTCAATCTAAGTTTTTTGAAACTAGAATTTTATAAGTTTCTTCTGGTGTCCCACCTGTTGCTAGTCCAAGAACTGCATTAGGTTTTGAAATTACTTTTTTAGATATAATTTCTGCAGCTTTTTGAGACATTTCTGCATGATTTTTTACTATAATTACTTTCATTTATTTCTCCTTTAATACAATAAGTCATTATTATTATATTCCATTTTTTGATTTTTATTTCATTGTTAATTAACCATTATTTAAAAAATAAAATATAAAAATACACATATAGTGCATTCTATTTTTAAACCATCTTAATTCCATCAACATAAACAGATTGAATATCAAAGGTATTTTTATCTAGGACTACAATATCAGCTTTAAACCCATCTTTTATTTGAGCAATTTCATTATCTCAACTTAAATTTTTTGCAGCGTTATAAGAAGTCATTTTTACAATATCTTCAAGATTGTAACCAAGGTTTTTCAAATTCATAAACTGATAATGCATTGTTGAAGCTGAACCCGCAATTGTATCAGTCCCCTTAAGTTTAATAACAGCGCCTTTTTTTATAATGGGGATACCTCCAGAAATTGACTCTCCATCCGGTAATCCAGCTGGTCTAATAGCATCAGTTACAAGAATAACCCTATCAACTCCTACAGTTTTTATGGTAAATCTCAATGTAGCTTCGTCAACATGAACAAGATCCGCAATTAATTCAGGCATATTATTTTCATTAAATATAATTGCTTCTGCAGCACCAGGATTTCTATTAGCAACACCTGACATAGCATTCCATAAATGTGTACAAGTATGACCTCCAGAATTAATAGCTGAATTTATTTGTTCAAAAGTACCATTTGTATGGCCAATAGTAGGCATAACACCTCTCTTAATCATTGCTTCTGTAAATCCTTCAGGACAAACTTCTGGTGCATAAGTTATCTTCTTGATTCTCCCATTTGCAGCATTTTGATATTTATCAAGTTCTTCAATTGTTGGTGCATGAAGACACTCTGGTCTATGGGCACCTTTTTTATCCAAAGAAATTCATGGACCTTCTATATGGAAACCAGCAATTTTTGCACCTTGTGATTTAGCTGCTGCATTGAATTTAAATGAATCAACAATTGTTTCAATTTCAGCAGTCATCAATGTTGAAAGATAAGTTGTTGTTCCGAATTTAACTAAATTGGCTGAAATCCTTTCTACAGCTTCTTTAGAATCCATTGCATCATCACCCATACAACCATGAACATGAGTGTTAATAAATCCAGGAACAACAACTTGTTTTGCATGCCCCTCTTTTTCTATTATATTTTTAATTATCCCATCTTCTATTAATATATCTGCATTTTCAATTGTAGAATTATGATTAATTATTTTTACATTTTTTAATAACATTTTTCGCCCTCTTTCTTAATATAGAATTTATAGTTCTGTTCAAAGTTTCCTGATCATGAATTTTCAATAGAAAATTGCCATCATTTGTTTTGAATTCAAAACCTGTTTTAGTATGCTTATATTTAATTATATTTTTAAATAGTATTTTTTCAACAGAATCTTTTGTTTCAATTATAAATTTTTTATTTGAAATAAGTAAAATCCCAGTTGATTTAATTTTTCAATATTTCTTATTGGTTCAAATTTGATTTTTATTACTAATTTTAAAATTAAATTGCGTGTCTTGTTCTATAAAAAGATTACATTTTTTAAATCTTGCATTAACATGTTCCCCAAACATTAATTTATGATTAGTATCCAATATTTTAAGAGTTCTTTCAGAAGAAAAAATACGTTCTTCGATAATTAACAAATCATGTTTTTCCATTTCATTTAAATTTAATTTACATCTTTTTATTATTTTATGAAGTTTATCCAAAGTTTCCCTTGAGAGTATTTCATTATTTTTTGAAAATCACTGAGAAACAACTAAATGTAAATATCACTCTTTTGCATCTCTATCTTCATTTTCGAATATTTTATTAATCCTTTTTGAAGAGAGTGTTTCTATATTTTCAGAATTTAAAATTGTTCTATATTTTGCCCAAATTAAAGGCCTTAGTGCTAAATTATACTTTCTCTTAAACATAATAAAATTATATAAGAAAAATGGAATAAAAACTCACAACCTCGGAATGGTCATGAGTTTTATTATATTGTTTATTTTATATGCGTCATAAATTATAAAATTATTTATTAAACATTTCTTTTAAGGTTGTGGAAAGTTTTTTCTCCATCAAATTCAGCAGTAACACCAAGTTGTTCTTCAATTGCTAGAAGTCTGTTGTATTTAGCAATTCTATCTGAACGTGACATTGAACCAGTTTTGATTTGTCCTGTATTTAGACCAACTGCTAAATCAGCAATCGTTGTGTCTTCTGTTTCTCCTGAACGGTGTGAAACTACACATGTAAATCCTGCTTTATGTGCTAATTCAATTGTATCCATTGTTTCTGAAACTGAACCAATTTGGTTAAGTTTAATTAAGATTGAATTTGCTGAATTTGCTTTAATACCTTTTTTAAGGATTGCAGCATTTGTTACGAATAAGTCATCACCCATAACTTGAAGTTTGTTACCCATTTTTGAGTTCATTGCTTCGAAACCAGCTCAATCTGTTTCTGCTAAACCGTCTTCAATTGAAATAATTGGGAATTTTTTAACTAATTTACCTAGGTAATCAACCATTTCTTCTGTTGTGAATTCAACTTTTGTTTTATTCATTGCAGCAGAAGTAAATCCTTTTTGTTTTGATTCAATTGCTGCTTTTAATTTACCAAAAGTATAAATTCCTGTTTTTTCATCATATAGTTCTGAAGATGCAGGGTCCATTGCAATAGCGATAGCACCTGTACCTTTAGTAGCTGGTTTGTAACCTGCTTCTTTAATAGCTTCAACTAGGAATTCAAGCGCTTCTTCATGTGATTTTAAGTTTGGAGCGAATCCACCTTCATCACCAACTTGTGTTCCGTGTCCAGCTTTTTTAAGAAGTTTTGCAAGAGTATGGAAAGTTTTATTTGCCATTTGTAATGCTTCTTTAAGAGTTGTAGCTCCTACAGGCATAATCATAAATTCTTGGAAATCAATTGTGTTTGAAGCATGTTCTCCACCATTGATAACATTTAACATAGGTACTGGAAGTTTTCTAGCGTTTGTTCCACCGATGTATTTGTATAGAGGTAAATCAAGTTCATCTGCTGCTGCTTTAAGAACTGCAAGAGAAACTCCTAAAATTGCATTTGCACCTAATTTTGATTTGTTTTTTGTTCCATCAAGTTTAATCATAGTCATATCGATTAATCTTTGTTCTGTTACTTCAATACCTACTAGTGATGGTGTAATTTTATTGTTAACATTGTTAACTGCAGTCATAACACCTTTTCCACCAAATCATGCATCTTTAAGTGCTTTTGAAGCACCTTTTACTGAACCATCTCTAAGTTCGTTTGCTTCTAAGATACCTGTTGATGCTCCTGAAGGAACCATTGCTGATCCGTATCCACCAAGTTCTGTTGTTACTTCTACTTGGATTGTTGGGTTTCCACGTGAATCTAGAACTTCTCTAGCGTGAATGTTTGAAATTGCTGACATAAAGTCTCCTTAATTTTATTTTTTATTTTTATAAATAGTACTATGCATAAAATATGCAATAAAATTATACTCCAAAGTTCTTTTTTTAGTCATATAAATATTGATAATCAGTAAATAAAAAAAGTTGAAATAAATGCAAACAGTAAAATCCGCATATTAGATTAAACAAGGAGAAATAAATTCTATAGTTTAAAAATAAAGAAATCCAGTTTTATAAATAAAAATAGTGACATCTTGCAATCCATTCAAAATAAAACTATTAATAAAAATAAATATAATATCGAACCATACAGATGGAAATAATTTATATTAAAGTGAGATTAATAACCAACTAAAATAAGAAAGAAAACGGAAAAACCAAAAACGAAGATCTCCTTAGTATTCCAACATATATATTTATATTGATAATCCGGCAAGGCATCAAAAAAATAAATACCTAAATTACTTGAATAAGTAAAAAATGTGTTATTAATTTAACGACATATTGAATGATACATTATGAAAAAATACATTAAAAAAACGCCAACAAATGCTAGCGCTAATCTAATTTAAAATATAAAATTTATTTTAAATGTTAAAAATCCTTTTTTAATGTAATTAATTAAATTATTTAATTTCAATAAGTTCAGAATCTGTTGTAACATCACCTTTATTTAGAAGAATGTTTGTTTCTCCTTTTGTTTCTGGTGTAACAACAATTATAGTATCTGTTGTTGGGGCATTTTTAGCAACAAAGTCTAAATCAACTTCAACCATTAATTCACCTTGTTTAATTTTTTGACCTTGTGTTACTGCTGGTTTAAATCCCTCACCTTTTAGATTTACTGTATCTAAACCAATATGCACTAATACTGAAACCCCTTCTTTATTTGTAATACCATATGCGTGTCCTGTTGGAAAAACTGTTGTAAGTATTCCAGAAATAGGAGCGTAGAATTTCCCTTCTGATGGAGAAACAACAACACCATCTCCCATCATTTTTTCTGAAAATACACCATCTTTAAGTGATTTTAATGTTTTTGCCTTACCTTTAACTGGTGAATTTATTGCACCTGAATCTTTAGATTTTGAAAATCTTGAAAATAATCCCATATACTTCTCCTTAATTTTAATATTTATTAGTCATATTTAAAATATGCTTATTAATTATATAAGAAAAAGATTGGGTTTTACCCCAATCTTTAATTATTAAATCAAAAAAGTTATTTTTTGAAACTATTTTTTAGTAGTTGTAGTTTTTTTAGCAACTGGTTTTTAGCAGTTGTAGTTTTTTTAGCAACTGGTTTTTTAGCAGTTGTAGTTTTTTTAGCAACTGGTTTTTTAGCAGTTGTAGTTTTTTTAGCAACTGGTTTTTCTTCTGTTACTTTTGGTTTTTCTTCCACAACTATTTTTGAAGTTCTAGGAAGTTTTTTAATCGAATTATGTAGTTGTTCCGCTTGTGGTCCGAATATAGCTTGAACATGCTTGTCAGAAACCCTAACAATACCAACTGCACCAACAGCTTTCAATGCTGCCTCATCAACTTTACTTCCGTCTTTAACATCAAATCTTAAACGTGTAGCACAATTAGCAGTTGAAGTTATGTTATCTCAACCACCGTATCCTGCAACAATACCCTCAGCAATTGGATCGCTTTGTGTATCTCCGTTTTTATTTTTATAATCAGCTTTTGTAAATAATTTAGTATTATTACCTCTACCAGGTGTTTCTAAATTGAATTTTTTAATTGCAAAAAGGAATACTGAGAAATAAATTGGGATTAGTCCTGCTCCAATAACGAATGCTCATCAGAAATGAGTTCCTTTTGCGAATGGTAAAATACCATAAATAACCATATCAATCATTCCACCTGAGAATGTCATACCAATATGAGATCCTAATATGTTCATTAACATAAATGAGAATCCAGCCATTAATGCATGGAATCCTCAGAATAATCATGGCGCTAAGAATAAGAAAGTAAATTCTAATGGTTCTGTTACACCAGTAGTAAATGAAGTAAGTGCCGCTGGTAATATTGTACCAAGAGCCATTTTTCTATTTTCTTTTGGAGCTGCCATAATCATCGCCGCTGCTGCAGCTGGCAATCCAAAAATCATGAATGAGAATTTACCTTGCATAAATCTACCAAGATTAAGACCAAGTTGTTCTTTCATAAATATAAATACTTGAGTGCTTTGTGCGTGTCCATGAGCATCTACTCATTTAATGTCATTGAATTTTAATCCTGCCATAGCAATTCATAATGATGAGTCCCCAGTTTTTGAACCAACTGCATCTTTAATTTGAGTTAATTGAGTAGCATCAATGTGTCTTGTTGCATTTGCTCAATCTGCGTATGAAGTATTAAAATCTCCCCCTGCATTTGATCATCATAATGGTGCATAAAACACATGATGTAAACCAAATGGAATTAAAGAACGTTCAATAAATCCAAACACGAATGAATCTAAACCGGCTGGGGCTTTACCTGATACTTCCCCGAATTTTGCCAATCCATATCCTATTCATGGTCAAAATAATAAGAAACCAAATGTTAGAGGAATCATTAAAATGATTACCACAAGTGGTACAAATCTCTTACCACCAAAGAATGAAATAATGTTTGGTAGTTTAATTGTATGGAATTTATTATAAGATCAAGCAGTTAATGCTCCAACTAAAATCCCTCCAAATACTGATGTTTGTAGCGAACTAATTCCTAAGTTAGAACCTACAAGTTGTTTCATTTGCACGGCGTCACGTCCTGCTCCTGCAAATAAAATTTTATATCCAACAACTTGTTCCCAAGCTTTTGAACCAGTGTTATATGTAAATCCTTGAAGATCTGAAGCACTAGTTGACTTAGGTGAAATTGTTTCCGGTGTAATAAATGGTGATTGCAGCGTTGAGAATGTTAAATAACCAATTATTGCGGCAAATACAGCGACACCAGCTTCTTCGGTGAATGCAACAGCAATCGCAGCAGCAAATAATATTGGCATTGCTGAAAATACAGGAAGACCCATATTTGAAACAAATTTACCAAAAACTTCTAATCCGTGGTTAGAACCAGAATGAGAAGCAATTGCTGCACCTACACCTAAGAATAATCCAGCAATAGCCATAACAGAAATAGGTAGCATGAAGGCACCAGAAATTTTTGATAAAAATTTCTTGATTCCACCTTTTCCATTATTCACTTTTGCTTTTTTCTCTTTTTTACCAGAGAATGTTTTTGTAAGTGAAAAATTCATATTTTCCTTTCGTTTAATTTTTTTAATCATTTTATATAGAGTCGGTATTTTATACCTATGGGAATTATACACCAATTGTGAAATACAAGGTGATTTATATATACAACCTACTAAAAAATAAAAAAAATGGACATTAGTCCACTCATAATTTTATTGGTTGTCCAGTTAAAAAAGCTATACCAATAATTATAAAAACTAAACCAAAAAATATTGGTGCAAATAATTTCGTTCTTTCCCAAGGAGGAAGAAACATACCTGTTTTTTCATATTCATTAGTTGATTTAGGATTTTGTTTTTTAAACTCAATCATTTGTTTCTTTTTGTATTCCTTAGCATTTTTCTTTGTTTTGGAATAAAAAGAGAATATTGCTAATGCAAGAACAATAAAAAGAGCACCAAAAATATAATCAGATGTTCCGTTTTTGAAAAAAGTTGTGGTTTCAATCTTCCCTGAATGCATTACTATTAATTCAATTTTATTCATTTATTGCTCCTCGCTATTTAAGTATTCAATCCTTACCTTTTTGAACTTCGAATTTAGATAACCCCTCATAATTTCGTTGTCTTGATATTTCATAAGATATCAACATAACTGTATTTGCTAAATTTAATGATCTTTCATGCGCAACCATTGGTATACGAACACACATATCAAGTTTCTTTCTCATTATTTCTTTTGGGATACCCGTTGATTCCCTACCAAACATTATAAAAATATCTTCTTCATGTTTAGAATAATCAGGAGTTGAGTGATATTGTTGACCATATCTTGTAATGTAATAAATAGTCTCGTTACCATATTTTTTTTCAAATTCTTCATATGAATCATGAACCTCATGTTCAATATCACTTAACAATCTTCCTGCAGCTGGCCTCTTTAAATATTTGGGTCTAAGCTCAAAAGCAATAGGTCTAATAATATGTAACTTAGCTCCTACAGCTGAACAAGTACGAATGATATTACCTGTGTTGGGTGAAATTTCTGGTTGATATAAAACTACATTTAGCATTTTGTACTCCTTTTAAAATTAGTTTAATAATTTAATTATAAATAAAAAAATGGGATACCCATTAAATTTATGCATATTATTTAATTTAAAGAATTATTTCTTTTCTTGCTCTAATATGTAAGACATCTCTTCTTACAACTCTAATAGAAGTTTCAAGCAATTTTTTACCTATGAATAATTGTTTAATTGAAATTACAGGATTAAAATTTCATCCTAATTCCTTGCTTAAACTTTCCATTATTTTATCGTGATAAACAAAATATTCTATTTTTTTAGAAGTGGGGATTAATGCATATTCTATTAAGGATTTTGTAAATGCTTTTGTCACATTCTCTTTTGAAATAATAGAAAGAATATCGTTACATAAATAAGTTACTTGCCCAGCAACTAATCCTTTATCATCGTAATATTTTTTAAAGAATGTTGAAGTATCTTCTAAATTAAAGTTTTCAATAAAATCTTGATTATTAATAAAATTATTTGTTAAATCATCAAAATGGTCTTTCCTTGTAATATCATCAATCCATACAATATCGGTATTTGTAGCATGAAATTTTGTGGTGTTTGACTCAAACAAGGTTTCCATACCAGAATTAATAATTGTGTATCCCCTACCTTTTTGTGGTTTTAAAATACCAGCTCTAACAAATGCTCCCAGTGCTTGCCTCGCCGTTATTCTAGAACAGTTAAATTTTTCAGCAATTTTATTTTCAGAAGGTAAAATTTCTCCTTCTTTTCATTCCTTTGAAACAATTTTTAGTAAAACGTATTTTTGTATATATTCTTTTATAGTCATATTATAATTTTATCAAAAAAACATAGCTTAGATGACTTATTCATTATTAAAAAAAAGTCACTTACAAATAAAAGGGTATAACTAGTTATTTACTTTATACTTATTATTTGCAATAAAAAAAGAACAATAAAGTTCTTCCTCGATTGAAATTTAAAGTGCAACACTTAGAGTTAAAATTTAAGTGAGGCACTTTTCATATGCAATTATCCAAAATAGGCAAATGAAAAGTCCCT
>NZ_PSZO01000023.1 GCF_004335975.1 Mycoplasma marinum | reverse complement strand
AACTCGAACTCATTTCAAGTCCGAATCTTTAATATACAATTTTTGTATAATTTATTTATAACTGTAAAAGTGTTGCACTTTAAATTACAATGAAGAAACATGACTTTGAAAAGTCATGTTTTAAATTTTTCATCCTGTTATACTATTATTTTAATAATTCTTTAAATGCTTCAGATATTATATTTGCACATAATAATCTATTAAGATGAGATTTTACATTATCAAAAATAATTAATTTATCCAATAGTTCTATGTCAAATTCTCCACTTTGATTAATCATAGTATCATATTCCATAGACAAGTGCAATATGTCTTTTTTGCTTTTACCTTTTGCATAATCTAAGAATAAATCCAATGAAGAAAGGAATACTGCACAACCAGTAGAAGTATGTTTTACATCTTTGAGTATTTCCCCTTCTCATTCTAAATATAATTTAGTATTATCTACACATTGTGTTGAGAATTTTTCTAAAGGTTTAACGCCTTTTATTTCACCTTTATGAGTTGGATTAGAATATCTATCCATAATAATTTCTCTTCTTTTATTTGGATCTTTATATGAAGTCAAGAAAATCACCACCTTTGTTAATTTGTTCTATTAATTTATCAAAATCTTCTTTTTCAGAATACAAACCTATTGATGCCCTTATTCAAGAGGGACTGCCTGTTCTCTCTTGAATTAAACGCACACAATGTTGGCCAGCTCTTAAAATAATATCCCTATGCCCTAAGAATGAAACTATATCTTGAGAGTTTATGTTTCTGATATTAAAAATAATATTCTTATCGCCTTTTTCCGAAGCAAAAGCAATCCCCTCAACTTTAGATAGTTGCTCATAAGCATATTCAGCTACTTCTTGCTCATGTTTTTGAATTTCTTCTCAGCCAATTTCATTCATAAATTCAATTGCTGCTAAATGCATTAAAATTCCTGCTGTATTCGGAGTTCCAGATTCTCTTCCATGAATTCCTGAGTGCGGTATTCAATCATCTTTTGAAAAAGTTGCATTTGAACCACCACCGAAAACAACATTAGGAAGTTTGTCTTGTAATTCTTTTGATATCAACATAATTCCAATACCCGTAGGACCATACAGTTTATTTGAAGAGTAAACTGTAAAATCAGCATGCTCAAAATTAACTTTTTTATGAGTTATTGATTGCGCAGCATCATTAATTACATAAATACCTTTTTCCTTAGCAACTTTATATATGCTTTCCATATCTTTTGCATCTTCAACCGTGTTATTCATTTCAGCAAAAGCCATTATTTTAGTTTTTGGAGTAATCCCTTCAATCATTTTGTTTGCTCAAGTTAGTTTAGCACCAGTTCTTTTTGAAAGTTCTATTCAAGGTATTACATTTGAAGCATGATTAAGTGTGTTAAGTAATATCTCATCACCTTCAGATATTTCTAACTCTAACATTCTTGCTATTCTATTTAAAGAATCTGTTGTTCCAGAAGTGAATACTACATCTTCAGGTTTTGCATTTGAAAATTTAGCAGTTGCCTCTCTAGCATCTTTAATTTTATTAACTAATCAAACACCTTTTTCTGAATCGATAGAATGAGGGTTTATTGAATAATTTTCATAAAATTCAACACCTGCTTTAATAACCGATTTAGGTTTTAAAGAACCAGCAGCATGATCTAAGTAGATTGCTTTTTTAAGAAATTTAAATTCTTCTCTTTTCATTATAACCTTCTTTCAAACAATGCTATATACTCTATATTTTTAGCCTTATTACCTTTTATAGGAGAAGCTTTATGGATAATATATTCAAAACCATTATCTTTAGCATGTTGTTTAACTCTTTTAATTATTTCTTCGTGTAATTTTTCAGGAACATATCCTCCATCTTCTACTTGATCTGAAAAAGCTTCAAATTGAGGTTTTATTAGAGCCATCAATTGAATTCCAGGTTCAATAGTTCCCTTCAACACTTTAAATACCTCTTTTAAAGAAATGAATGATACATCCGTTACGACTAAATCTAATTCTTCACCAAACATTTCCTTGTTTATTTTTTTCAAATTAGTTTTTTCCAAGGTAATTACTTTTTCATTTCTTCTTAATGAAAAATCTAATTGATTGGTACCGACATCCAATGAATAAACTTTTTTAGCACCTTTTGAAAGTAAAACTTCTGTAAAACCACCAGTTGATGAACCTATATCAAGTCCAACTTTATTAGTTATATCTAAATTAAACTCTTGAAATGCACTTAGAAGTTTATAAGCACCTCTGGAAACTCATTTTTTAGAGTCTTTAATGTATATTTCATTTGAATTTTTGAATTTTTCGGAAGGAATAAAGGCATCATTACCATTAATTTTAACTTTACCAGCTCTAATTAATCTTTCAGCTTCTTCTTTTGAATATCCATATTCAATTATTATTTGTAATACTGTTTTCATAATTATAAAACCACCCTTAAAATATTCTTAATTAAAACATTGTGTTCATCGCTCAAAGGTTTTACTGATTCAATAAAATGATTGAATAACATTTTTTTCTCTATATTTAATTTATTATAGTTTTCTTGATTATAAATATTTGATGTATCAGTTTTTTTATTTGCATAAAATACACCAGTTTGGAATACAAAATATAGAAATTCTCCTAGAGATTTTCAATCAGCTTTTTCAAAAATATTACCCTTTATTAAAATAGATACTTTGGACATTGGTTTTACAAACATATCCTTTTCATTTTTAGTTAACATCATTTCAAGTTTTGCACATTCCTCGGGTTTAATATCGGCATCCAAAGTCGCAATAATTTTAGTTATTAAAAATCTAGTTTGTTTTGTAGCAAATATTTTTTTGTATTCTTCAAACATATTATTAGTTTTAAGTATTTTTTTAGTTTTGTTTTTTAGATTCATAATAATCAGCAACCTTGTCTAAAATAGCATTGATAAATTTATAAGATTCTTCATATATGTATTTTTTAGCAAGGATAACAATTTCGTTGATAACAATTTTTTTATCACGAAACGATAATTCGAATGCGCCAAAAATTAACATAGCTCTTTCTAAAGGAGCGATTCTTTCTCATTTTCAACTGTCTTTTGTAAATTTAGTAATTAATTTTTTAAGCAATAAGTTCTTTTCTATGATTCAATCCAAAGCTTTAAGCTCATTTTCTGAAAGATCATAATCTTCTCTAATATTGAACTTTGTCAGTTCTTCACCAGTTAATTCTGCTATATAAATTACGTTTATTACATTCATTCTTGATTTTGTTTGTGACATATTAAAAGAATTATACCTTATGGTATATATTTATTTACATTTTAAATTTAAAAAAACACTTTTAAAAAGTGTTAGTTAATTATTTTATTATTTCTGAGATTTTTTGTTTTAACGAATCCTTATCAAGTCCAAAGTGAGCATATACTTGTGACCCCTCTCCAGATTCACCAAATGTATCAATCCCAAAGTTATATTTACCATATTTAGCCATGCCATATGTTGTAGCGGCTTCAACCGTAAATGCTTTTTGTGTATCTCAATCAATGTTAGTTAATTCAGCACAAGGCATTGAAACAACATTTAATTCTAATTCTTTACCAATTTTATAAGCATTGGCAACTTCTGAACCTGTTGCAACAATTGTTCACTCGGAAGAAGTTTTATTTAAATGGTAAGAACCATTTTTAACCCCTTCTTTTGTTGTTTGTTCCAAAGAAACAATATTTTGTCTAGTTAATGAAATAACCGTTGGTGTTGAAGTTGAATTTAAAGCAATTTCATAAGCACCCATAACTTCCGTTTCATCAGCAGGTCTAATGAAATTTAAGTTAGGTAATGATCTAAACATTGCATTGTGTTCAATTGGTTCATGAGTAGGACCATCTTCCCCAACAAACACTGAATCATGTGTAAAGATATAAGTAACTGGCAATTTCATTAATGAAGCTAATCTAATAGCTGGTTTAGCATAGTCTGAAAATACAAAGAAAGTTGAAACAAATGGTTTAAAATTTGAGTGTAAAGCGATACCATTAGCCATAGCAGCCATCGCAAATTCCCTAACACCAAACAAAATGTTTCTACCTCTTCTGTTTTCCATTGAAAAGACACCATCTCCACCAGTAGCTTTTGTTGATCCTGATAAATCAGCTGACCCACCAATTCATTGCTCTACATTTTTATTTAGGTGTTGGATAATTGAACCCGAAGAAACTCTTGTTGCTGTATTTTTATCTAAATCAAGTGTTATTTCAACACCTTCGTTTGTTAAGAATTTTTCTAATTCAGCAGATGCTTTGAAGTTAGCATAAGCTTCAGCCCCTCTTTTAAATATTGTCTTTTCATATAAGTTTGAAACTTCTTGCGGAACTTCAAAATCACCATGTTTTCAATCTAACGATGCTTTAACAACATCAAAATCCGAACCAAGAGGCGCTCCATGAACTGCGGATGTGCCTTGTTTTGTAGCACCTTCACCAATTATTGTTTTAACTTCAATAAAAGAAGGTTTAGTTGATTTTTTTGCTTTTTCAATAGCTTTATCAATAGATTCAATTGTATTTTCCTTAACTAATTGATAGAAGAACCCAAGAGATTCCATTTTCTTTTTAAGATCCTCATTAAATACTTCTTTAACACCAGTATCTAATTGGATATCATTTGAATCATGCATAATAATTAATTTTGAAAGTTGTTGTTTACCAGCAAATGATAAAGCTTCATTTGCAACACCTTCTTGCAAGTCTCCATCCCCACAAACAACATAAATGTTGTGATTTATTTCTGGGAATCTTGCTCTTAAAGATTCTTCCGCGATGGCCATACCAATAGCTGTAGCAATCCCTTGACCAAGTGGTCCTGTAGTAGATTCAACACCTGGTGTATGTCCGTATTCTGGGTGCCCTGGTGTTAGTGAACCTAATTGTCTAAAGTCCATTAAATCTTCTTTTGTAATTAATCCTAATAATCTAAGTTCAGCATATAACAATGCAGAACCATGTCCAGCAGAAAGAATGAATCTATCCCTATTAACTCATTTGGGGTTTTTAGGATCAAAATTCATATGTTTCGTAAATAATGTATGAATCATTGGCGCTGCACCTAAAACAATACCTGGATGACCAGAATTTGCTTTATTGATTGCAGCAACACCATTTACTTTCAGTGTATTTATAGCTAATGTATTTGCCATTTTAAAATCTCCTTATAACTTTTATTTGTATATTTGAGGGTTTAGAGTTCATTACATCAACAACCCTTTCCTCGATATTCTTTGAAAAATCAAGAATAACTTGAGAAACTTCAGCTGTTTTTGAAACTTCAATTTCAATTATAAATTCTACATCACTTCCCAATTTAAAAATATTTGCTTGAATATCATTCACAATTCTTAATTCATTTTTTAAATTAGATGCAGCCTTTTCAATTATTTGAATGAAAACTTGTTTATGAACATTGTATGTTTGATTTAATGAGTAGTTAACAATTACGTATTCCATTAATTAGATCTCCCTACATATTTACCATTTTCAGTTGACACAATAACAATTTGACCTTCTTTAATAAACATTGGAGCTTCGAATTCAAATCCTGTTTCTACTTTAATGAATTTTTGAGGGTTATTTGCTGTATTTCCTTTAACAGCTTCAGGAGCTTCAGTAACTTTTAGTTCAACATTAGCAGGCAACTCAATATCTAAAATTTCTGATTCAAATGCTCTAACCATAACTTTTCTTCCTTCGATCATAAAATTTAACTCTCATTTAATTTTGTCCAAAGAAACTTCAACTTGTTCAAAAGTTTCTCTATCCATCAATATTGCTGATGTACCATCGTTATATAAATAATCCATATCTCTTTTATCGATATGAGCTTTTTTAACTTTATCCCCACCTGTTCATGTTTTCATAATTGTAGCGCCACTTCTCAAGTTCTTTATTTTTGCTTTAACTGATGCTTGACCTCTACCTTGCTTTGAGTGCTGTGCTTCTATCACAACAAATATCTCTTTTCCATCTTGGAATGAAATTCCTGGTTTAAATTTGTTTACATCTATCATTATTTTCTCCTTATTATTAGATTTTCTCTTAAATTATATATTAAATATAAAAAAGTTTACTTTCATCGTTGAATAAACAATAAATAAAATGATTTATAGTTGATTAAAAAAAACAAACCATAAATGATTTGCTTATTCATATTTTTGAATCAGCCTAATAAATCCTAATTCTTTTAATTCTTGTTTAATATCTTTTTTTACCTTAAAATATTTGAGTTTATTTTCTTTTGATTTAATCATTAATCTTCCTATGTAATTATTAAATTTAATTCTCTCTTGATTTTTATCAAAAGAAAGATTAAATGTATTAGAAAAAATTAGTGAATCAACAATTTCTTTCTCGTGAATTTTCTTATAAAAGAAATTGTTTTTAGAAAAGAATTGACCAGTCATAATTTTTTTTCTTAAAATATTAGAAATTTGTTCTAAGGCTAAAACAAATGCTATTGTCACTAATAAATAAGGGGCTAATCAAGAAAATTTACCTGGATCAGAAGAATATATACCTATTTGAAAACCAAATAAGGATGCACCAACCGCACCAATTTGTACCATTGATTTAAAGTTGATTTCTATTCTATAAATAGCATTTGAAATTATTGTGGGTTTCGCTTCTTTTAATAATGCTCACTTAGTAGAAATAATCCTATTTACTCCCATAACCTCTAAAGCATTACGAGAAGCTAAATCAATCGAATCTAATTTTTCGTAAGTTAATTTACCTAGCATTCCGATTGAATGGACTCCAAGTGCAAGAACACCAGCAAAAACAATATTAGGAGATGGTGAAAGAAATAAAAATATAATGGCATAAACAAACGCAGGTATAGCTCTAACTGAAATTATAATAATTTTAAAAATCCATGAAAAATATCTTCCCATAAATGCCTTAGATGCTAATATACCGAAAAAGAACGAAAGAAATAAACCAATAATGGAAGCTGCAATTGCCACCAATACAGCTTGGAATCCTAATTCAAGTGCATTTACACCGGTTCCAAAATCAGTAATGAATTTTCATTCAGGATGCATTAATTTTTTAATACCTTCATTAAATAATTCTAATTTTTGCTGAGATGCAATGCTTCAATCAACGCTTGTAATGGATAATATTATAAGACTTATCAAGACCAAAGAAACTATAGCTTTAGTTATTCAAATCTTAGATTTATTGTATTTAACTTGAGCGATTTGAAACTCAATACTTTTTGTTTTATCGATATCAACTTGTCTTATCTGTCTTTCCATAATATATTTCTTAAACAACATTGATAATATTTCAATTGTTACAATTGTGATTATCAAAACTAATAAAACAATTGACATATGACCTCATCTAGTAGGAGGTTTATACTTATCACTCAAGAGTGAACCAACTGTAGCAATTCCAACAACACCCAATATTGCAGCAAATCTAATAACCATTTCAAATGCATAAACACCGTAAGAAACAATTGATTTTATTAAATGGGGAAACACCGCCATAGTAATAGATCTATTTTTTTGATTTCCCAAAGCTTGAAGAGCAACAAATGCATTCAAATCAATTGAATCCAATTCTTCAAATAATCATTTTGTCATTATTGATGTTACAAAAACAGATAATGCTAATGTTGCTGAAAGTGTTTGTGAAAACACATTAAACATAAGATATGCAACTATTAAAGGTGGTATAGATCTTATTAAGGACATTACAATTCTAAATGGCATATAAACATATCATTTTTTAGTTATATTTTTTGAAGAAACCAAAGAAAGTGGTATTGAAATTATAACTCCGATGACTGTTCCTAATAATGAATATAAAATCGTTTTTCATAATAATCTTAATGTCTCAAAAAATGTTTGACTAATAGTAATATTATCTAAACCTAATCTTATATCATCATACTTAAAAAAGTTTCCCAATTGTTCTGCAAAAACTTTATGCCCTTTAAAATTTGGTTGGACATGCAAGAAAACTAATATTATTAATACTGTAATTAAAGAACCAATCAATATTTTTGGTCAAGGAGATTTTTTCTTAACTACTTGCCCATTTATATTGACTATTTTATAATTGTTGAAGTTTTTTAATTTCATATTATTTTTTTATACCTTTTCTTTTTCTCATGATTTCATTAAGCTCATGAGCATCAAAACCCTCAAGTTTATTACCATAAATTTTCTTTAAAACACCAAGATTAACATCAACTGATTTGCCATCATATACAACATTACCCTCTTTTATACCTATTATCCTATCAGCATACATTAATGCTAAATCAACATGGTGTAAATTCATAATAATGGTTTTATTTGTTTTTTTATTTATATCAAGAAATGAATCCATAACTGTTTTAGCCATTATTGGATCTAAAGCACCAACTGGTTCGTCAGCAAGAAATAATCTAGCACCTTGAGAAATTGTCCTAGCAAGTGCAACCCTTTGCATTTGGCCACCAGATAAATCCTCAGCCCTTGAATAAGCAGCTTCTAAAATACCTACATCAGCAAGTGCTTTAAATGCAATTTCTTTATCTTTTTTAGATCAAATACCACTTATTGCTCTTCATCAAGGCATTTTACCTAATCTTCCAGATAACGCATTATTTATAACTGAAGCTTTGTAAATTAAATTATATCTTTGAAATACCATGCCGATATTTGATTTGTACTGTCTTGCTGCTATTCCTGATAAATCCCTAACTTTATAATAAGGTTTACTTTTTTTAGCAGATAAATATTCCGATTTATAAAATTCAACTTTCTTCTTAAATCGTTCAATTAATTCTTTATTTATAAATTCTTTATTTTCCTGTCATTTTTCACAAATAACAACTTGTTTCTCGTAATTTTCTATTTTTTTATTTAGTATAGAATTTTTCTTTAAGTGTCTAGTATTTTCTTTTTGTATTTTTTGCTTTTTTTCCTTAATTTGAATTAAGTATGGTGCAGCAATTTTTTTAGAATTGAATTCCTTAATAGTTTTAGAATATTGTTCATTTAGTAAAATCAATTCTTGTTTAAGATTATCAATAACTTTTTTTCTTTTTTTCTTTGCTACTTCCCTATTTTTAATTTCATTTTTTAAATCAGATAAAAGAATTTTAACTCTTTCTTCAGTCAACTCATTTTCTGTTGCAAATTTTTGCAAAGTTATTTTTGATTCTTTATAAATATCTTTTTTATTTTTATAATTTTCAATAGCCTCATTAGTTCTATCGCCAACAAATAAATTTCCTGAAGTTATATCTTGTAATTTATTTATAGTTTTTAAGAGTGTAGTTTTACCAGCACCAGATAAACCTATGATAGCGACCATTTCACCTTCATTAATTTTTAGATTTATATTTTTAAGAGCTTCCTTACCATTTGGATAAACTAAACTAGCATTTTCAAACTCTATATTTCATTTATGATTCATAATTAATTATTTAGTAAAATGCTCTGCAAATCATAATTCAGGGAATTCATAAGAAGCGCTTGAAGTTGTAGAGTTATATCCATATTTCAATATTTTTGAAACTTTGTTGTAAGGTAATTTTCATTCTTTATCCTTTTGAGCCAATGGATATATAATTTTGTCAAAACTATTTCCTTTTTTAGTGAAAATTCAAGACTCGTATTCTCCTGATAAAAAGTCACTTTCTTTCGCTTTATTTGCAAAAGATAAAATTTTAGACTCTGGACTGCCTTTTTTAGCAGCTTCTTTTTTAAATTCTTTTTGCTTATCAGATATTTTTGCATCACTAAGTTTTTTGGTTGTTACATCACGTAAATATAATTGACCATATTTATTGAATAAATATACCGCATTGAATTCAGATGAAATTTTATTTTTTGGCATTGTTGCTTTATCACCCATTATGCTCATTGTAGAAACTTGTGATGGTCTAGCTGCTTGAAGTATGAAGTTTGTAGAAGGAGAATCAGCTGATCATGTTCCTGCTGGCAAGAATGCTAAATCAACTTGTTGTTTTTCTAAAGCCACAGCAGCTGAATCATAATCATTTGAAAGGTTGATAATTGCCTTTACACCAATATTTTCTAAATATTTTTGTAATTTTTTAGTTGCCGACACTATCAAAGTAGGATCATTAGAAGGTATGAAAGTAATGTTTATTTGCTTTTTAGTAGCATAATATTTACTTAAATCAGTGTCAAAAGAAATATTTTTATTTTCAATAGCTTTTGTAAAATACTCTGAATCTTTTGCATCAAATGTATCAGCTGGAGCAATCGATCCACCAATTGCATCTTGTTCAACTAAATCAGTTCCATTTAGAACTCCGATTTTATCGCCTTTTTTCAATGATTTATATGCGATATGTGAATAAACATCAAATACTGTTTTCCAATCTTTTCCATCTTTTATCAATAATGAATCGGGACCCTTTGCATTTGGATTACTTTTTTGTAATTTTTTCAAATTTTTCTTTTGAGCCACAGCTTTAGAAACTAAGTCAGTAAAAAGCATTTGAATAGCTTTTTGATCACTTGCTTTCATATTTCCTCTAGCTTGAATACCATCATTAGAAATTCTTTTCTTCTCAATACCTACCACATGAAGTTTATCTTTATTTTCTTTAGCAAAAAACCTTGAGTCTCCTCATGATCCAGCCGCAGTAATATCTTCAGATACTAATTTATTCATAGCTGAAGGTGTCCCACCAACAGAAATTGCATTAATTCCTAATTTTGCAAATCCACTTGAACTCTCTCCACAAGATATAACAGTAGCTACTGGCGTTGCGATAATTGCAAGCACTCCAACCGAAAACATAACTTTCTTATTTTTTCTCATATTTTATTCTCCTTAGTAATTTTATTTTTGAAATTTGAGCCTCTAACTCTTTTAAATTATATGAGTGTTAAACTTATGGAAAGGTTATTAAAAAATAACAAAGGCTGTTATTTTAAAATATCAATCAAATAAATAAAATATATTTTATAATTTTAATTATTTGATAATAAAAAAATAACGCTTATGCATTATTAATTATTATTATTTATATGATAGAACTTTGTGGCCGTCTTTAGTTACTAAAACATCATCTTCAATTCTAACTCCACCAATACCTTCAATATAAATACCTGGTTCAACAGTTACTACATGACCAACTTCTAATGGTTCGTTATTTGTTACACTTGTATTTGGTAATTCATGAACTTCAACACCAAGCCCATGTCCTGTTCCATGTCCAAAGTATTCTCCGTATCCTTTGTTAGTAATGTAATCTCTACATACTTTATCAATTTCAGCACCAGTAACACCTGGTTTAACAGCTTCAATACCTAATCTTTGAGCCTCTTCAACTATTGAATATATTTCCAATAATTTTGGATTAGTTACTTCGCCAACTTGAATTGTTCTTGTTGTATCTGACATATAACCATTATAAACAGTACCAAAATCAAATGTAACAAACTCTCCGTTTTTCAGTTTTTTTTCTGAAGGTACAGCATGTGGTTTAGCACCATTTTCTCCAGAAGCAACGATTGTATCAAATCCTTTTTTAGCAGCTCCATTCATCATAAATAAGTACTCTAATCTTGCAGCTAATTCTCTTTCAGTTTTACCTTCAACTATTTCTGGTTTCAACTGTTCAAATGAATCAAGTCCAATATGTGCAGCTTTTCTAATATTTTCAGCCTCTTCTTCTGTTTTAAAATTTCTTAATCCTTGACCAGAAATAAATACTATTTCAGCATTTGTAAATAATCTTTTTACTCTTTCTAATTGATCCAAAGTTGCATAATCAGATTCAATAGCAATTTTTTTGTATTTTTCTTGCTTTGACTTAGCAAATTTAGTCATTGAATTTTTTTCAAGTAAATTTACGCTAGCATTTTGTGCTACTTTTTTAGCCAAAATAATATAACGTGAATCTACAAATAATTCAGCTGAATTTTTTTCTATAATTAGGTAACCAAATGATGACTGAACCTTTGTAAATCAAAATCTATTTTCATCTGAAATAACAAAAATAGCATCTATTCCTTTTTCTGCAAAATGTTTATCAACAACTCTTCTATCCATAATCTCTCCTTTTTATTAAAATATTAATAACTATATTAAAATATAGCTCATTTTTATTTTACCCCATACTTTAAAAAGATATAAAAAAAGAGAAAATTATTTTTTCTCTTTATGTGTTGTATGTTTGTTACATTTGTGACAGTGTTTTGAAACTTCAAGTTTTTCAATTTGAGTTTTTTTATTTTTCTTTGTGATGTAGTTTTCCATTTTACAGTCTACACATCTTAAAGTTATTCCTTCTCTAGCCATGGTTATCTCCTTTAATATTTCTTTATTTTATTAAGTAGTAAAACTATTATACACTAATTAGCATTTTTATTTCCTTATCATAAATATCTTTTTTATCTATGCGTGGAGTTTCCAAAATCATTGGTAATCCTGAAAATTCTTTTGCATGAACTATATTCTTTAATGCTTCCAACCCTATATATCCTTTACCAATATTTTCATGCCTATCCTTATGAGCACCCAATGGATTCTTAGAATCATTAATATGAAGAACTTTTATTTTGTCTAAAATTTCATTTTCTTCCAACATTTTTATTATAGAAGGAAGATCATTTAAATCATATCCTGCGTCTCATATATGACATGTATCCAAACATATCCCTGCTCTTGGAGAGTTAATTTTTTTCATTACATAAGATAATTCTTCAAAAGTAATACCGACTTCAGTCCCTTTCCCAGCCATTGTTTCAAGGCAAATATCAACATCTTTAGTTTCCGCTATAACATTAACAACGGTTTTAACTAGCCTATCTAGTGATTCTTGTCTGTCAAATTTTGTGCTAGCACCTGGATGTACAACCATTATATTAGCACCAATAAAATTCATTCTCTTTGAATCTTCAATAAGTATTTTTTCTGCAAAACCCGCCTTATCTAAAGAGGAGGGGTTTATGATGTATGGTTCGTGTATAACAATATCTTCTGGTTTTACAATCTCACTATATTTTTCGATATATTCTTCCATTCCATATAATGATGTATCCGCTCTCCTTGTATTTTGGGGTGGACCAAGATAAATCATCATTGAATTAGCTTTCATTTTTTTGCTGCTTCACCTGCGCCAACAAGATATCCACTTGCTTTAGAGAATGAAACGTGTGCTCCTAGTTTTATCATAATAATATTATATAATATAAACATAAAAGGAGGTCTAAATGAAAAAAATAGCAATTTTTGCAACAGATGGTTTTGAAGATGTGGAGCTAATAAGTTCTATAGATGTTTTTACAAGAAAGGGCTTAAATTTTGAATTATTTTCTGTTAATGGAACAACTGAAATTAAAGGTAAATATAATTCCATATTAAAAGCTAGTGATTCATCAAGCTTTAATGAAAGTGATTTTTCAGGAGTTTTACTACCTGGTGGCACATTAGAATTATCTAAAAGTAAATTGGTCAATGAAGTTGTTAGATCATTTTATGAACAATCAAAGGATTTATATGCAATTTGTGCAGCACCAAAAATACTTTGAGACAATGGTTTGTTATCTAACAAAAATTTCACTTGTTGGCCAGGCCTTGAATTAGAAGAGAGTAAAAATACAGGTTTAGAAATATCTGGAAATATAATAACAGCAAAAAGCTACTTAGATTCAATTGATTTTGCATTTGCAATAGTTGAAAAAAATAAATAAGTTTGCTATATAATTAAATTAACTATGAAGGGGTTGGAAACCTGGAGTTATCAAAAAAAGAGTCCTTGAAGGGTGGAACGTTGGTCCCTTCAAATAGGGCTCTTTTATATTCTTTTGAATGTAAAAGAGTCTATAAATAAAGGAGTTAAAATGAAAAAAGATATGCAAGAAATAGTAAATCACCTTAAACAAACTGGTTTTGTTTACCAAGGATCTGATATTTATGGAGGACTTTCAAATACATGAGATTATGGTCCATTGGGAGTTTTACTTACAAAAAATATTAAAGATACATGATGAAGAGAATTCATAACAAAGGAAGAAAATAACTTTGGTATTGATGCAAAAATACTTATGAACCCAAAAGTATGAGTAGCTTCAGGACACGTTGGTAATTTTTCAGATCCACTAGTTGAAAATAAAACTAATGGTAAAAGATATAGAGCAGATAAGATAATCGAAGAACACAATCCGGAAATAAATGCCGAAATAATGTCAAAAGAAGATATGCAAAATTATCTAAATGAACATATCAAAAAATATGATAATGCAAAAACTGAATGAACTGAAATCAGAGAGTTTCACCTAATGTTTGAAACACAACAAGGTGTTGTAGTAGATAAAAAATCTACAATTTTCTTAAGACCAGAAACAGCACAAGGTATATTCGTTAATTTTGCTAACGTTCAAAGATCGCAAAGAGCTAAAATACCTTTTGGTATTGGTCAAATTGGTAAATCATTCCGTAATGAGGTAACTCCCGGTAATTTTATATTCCGTACTCGTGAATTTGAGCAAATGGAATTAGAATATTTTGTTAAACCAGGAGAAGATGATTTAGCTTATAAATACTATACACAAAAGGCTATGAATTTTATTTTAAATCTTGGTATTAAAAAAGAAAATGTTAAATTTAGAGTCCACGATTCTGAAGAATTAGCACATTATTCAAAAGGTACAACCGATGTTGAATACAACTTTCCTTTTGGATGAGGAGAATTGTTAGGAGTCTCAAATAGAACTGATTTTGACTTAAAAGCACACGCTTCTCATTCAGGAGAAAAACTACATTATAGAGATCCACAAACTAACGAAGTTTATACACCTTATGTTATAGAGCCATCATTTGGAATGGATCGTTTAGTACTAACAATTATTTGTGATGCTTTTGAAAAAGAAAAACTTGAAAATGAAGAAAGAATTGTTTTAAAAATAAATAAAAATTTAGTGCCTTACAAAGTTGCAATTCTACCTCTTACAAAGAAAATTTCAAAAGAAGCAAGAGAAATATTCCTTTCATTAATTGACAAGGGAATTTCAACAACATTTGATGAAGCCGGTTCAATCGGTAAACGTTATAGAAGGCAAGATGCCATCGGTACACCTTATGCAATTACGTTTGATTATGATTCTCTTGAAGATAAACAAGTAACAATTAGAGATAGAGACACAATGGAACAAAAAAGAGTTCCAATTTCTGAACTTTCAAAATATATAAAATAATATAAAAAAATAACCTTCAAATGGTTTATATTAGGATAAAAAATTAAGACACACTCAAAGTGTTGGACATCATGCGAGAATATTCGTATGGTGTTTTATTATCCAAACATCTTTGAACTCTAAT
>NZ_PSZO01000022.1 GCF_004335975.1 Mycoplasma marinum | reverse complement strand
AAGACTATAAATATTGATATCATAATATTAGAGTTCAAAGATGTTTGGATAATAAAACACCATACGAATATTCTCGCATGATGTCCAACACTTTGAGTGCGTCTTAATTTTTTATCCTAATATATCCTTTGAATGTAGAATTTTTATATATTTTTATGATGTCAATTTATTAAAATAATGATAGTTGGTTTGTTTCTTCCATTCCTTCAAATACTCCAAGTTTTTTAAGTTTTTCACAAGAAGTCTTATTCAATGAAGAACGCTTCATAACATCTTCAACAGAAGTAAATTCTCTTTCTTGCCTTGCTTTTACAATACTTATAGCAACAGCATCTCCAAGACCATCTATTGAAGAGAATGGAGGAATAATTTCACGTTTATTTTCATGAATCCTTCATTCGTTAGCTAATGATTTATTGATATCAATATTTGATACCTTGAATCCACGAGCATATAGTTCTTCTGCAAGCTCAAGAATGGGAATTAAATTTTCTTCCTTATTTGTAAGAGCTTCTTCACCACGCTTATATCTTCTTGATTTGAAATTAACAAGTAAATCTTTAATTGCTTCCTTACCATTTTTTAATGTGGCAACATCTGATACATCTGCCCTTGTTGTAAAGTAAGTTGCATAGTAGGCTAATGGGTGATATAGTTTGAATCAAGCAATTCTTCATGCCATCTTAACATATGCAGTAGCATGCGCTTTGGGGAACATGTATTTAATTTTTTTACATGATTCAATATACCATTCTTCAACACCAGCTTCAACCATCTTAGCTTCTTGTTCAGCCGTAACTGATTTACCTTTACGAACTTGTTCCATTATTACAAATGATTCTTTAGGATTTACACCTTTATTTATAAGGTAAGTCATAATATCATCACGACAAGAAATTAATTCTCCAATTGTTTTATTGTGCTCACGAATTAAATAGTCACCATTGTTTGCCCAAACATCAGTACCATGTGACAATCCAGAAATTGACACAAGATCGGCGAATGTTTCAACCTTAACTGATTTAAGCATTCCTCGAACAAATTTAGTACCAAATTCAGGAATACCCATCGCCCCCGTTGTTTCTCCAGAAATATCTTCGGGTTCAATACCTAGAGCTTTTGTAGAAGAGAATAAAGAAATAATATTCTTGTCGCAGTTAGGAATTTCAGTTGCGATAACACCTGTTAAACGTTCTAACATTTTAATAGCTGTTGGATCATCATGTCCCAGTAAGTCTAATTTTAGAACATTATCATGGATGGCATGGAAGTCAAAGTGAGTTGTTTTTCAAGCAGCATTTACATCATTTGCTGGATAATTAATAGCACTAAAGTCCTCAACATCAAATTCACTTGGAATAATAATAATTCCACCAGGATGCTGACCAGTTGTACGTTTTGTACCTTTAACATTTTTAGCCATAAATTCAGTGAATGCTCTTGAAATAGTTTTACCAGTTTCTTCTGCTCATGCACGAACATAACCAAATGCTGTTTTTTCAGCAACAGTAGAAATAGTTCCGGCACGAAAAGCGTGTTTGTCGCCAAAAATTCTTTTAACTTCATGGTGTATTGTAGCTTGATAATCACCAGAGAAGTTAAGATCTATATCAGGGACTTTATCCGCTTCAAAACCAAGGAAAGTTTCAAATGGAATATCGTGTCCTTCTTTTTCTAACATAGCTTCGCATTTAGGGCAATATTTATCAGGCAAGTCATAACCACATTTAAATTTACCGCCACCATGGAACTCTGAATATTTACATTCTTTACATAAATAGTGCGCAGGTAGAGGGTTAACCTCTGTAATTCCTGAGAAAGTTGCAACAACTGATGATCCAACTGAACCACGAGAACCAACTAAATAACCATCTTCTAATGATTTGGCAACTAACTTATGAGAGATGTAATAAATAATACCGAACCCATATTTAATAATGTTTCCCAATTCTCTTTCAATACGATCACTTACTAATGTAGGCAGTTCTTCTCCATACATATCTTTAGCAGTATTCCAAACTAGTTCTGTTAGCAATTCATCTGATTGGTCAATCTTAGGAGTGTATAAATCATCTTTAATAACCTTAACATCTTCTATCATATTTGAAATCATATTAGTATTCTTAACAACAATTTCATCTATCAAACTTTCAATTCCTATTCAAGCTCACTCTTCCTTCATTTCAGCTGTTGTCAAAAGTGATTGAGTTGGGTATTGTGGATTTCTTTCGTTGTATTTAAATAAATAGTGTCTAACACCACCTAAACCTTTTGCATTAATATAAACTTCATGATAAATAGCGTCACTATCATTTACATATCTTGCATCCGAAGTTGCGACAACTGGAATACCTAATTTTTTAGCTTCTTTAATTATGAATGAAAATGAATCTTTTAAATTTTGTTTGCTAATATTACCCCTTGAAATAAGGTGTGTAAAGTTTCTCAAAGGTTGGATTTCAATATAATCATATTTCTTCATGTCTTCTTTAATCTGACTTGTTGTACCAGTAAGCATTAAATCTACAAATTTAGATTTAATACCACCCGAACCAACTAGCATGTTTTTAGATTTAGGTAACTCATCTCAAAATAATTTTGGAGATCTATAGTATTGTTGTGTAAGGGATTGTGAAACAAGACTAAATAATTCTTTTAGACCTTGTTGATTTTTAGCGATAATAGATACTTCTTTTGAAAATGCAGTAGAATAAACCGTATCATTTATAGCATCAAATAATTGTTGAAGAGTCAAAATACCCATTCTTTTCAATCTAGAAATCATTGTTAGTCAAGTATGTGCAAGAACTTCAGCATCATAATCAGCACGGTGGGCCACTGTTGAATCGTAAGTGTGTCCATGCCTTAATGCAACATTTTCTAGCCTAAATCTTTTTTGATCAGGATCAACAATTTTAGCAGCTGGCAGTGTGTCAACAACAACAGCATTAAGTGGTTCCAAACCATACTTTTCTAATTTTTCATCTATAAATCCCATATCAAAAACAGCATTATGAGCAACAAGAATAAATCCGTCAACATATTCCCTAAGTTCCTTCATAGCTTCTTCTTCACCTTTTGCATTTAAAAGCATATCATCTGTAATACCTGTAAGTTTTTGGATAAATTCAGGAATGGGTTTAGTTGACTTAATAAAGAACTGCTTTTGATCCGTTATTTTTCCAGCCTCAATCTTAGTAGCACCAAATTCTATAATTTCTTCAAATCTAGGAGAAAGTCCAGTTGTTGCAAGGTCAAAAACTACATAAGAGGCTTCTTTAAGGCCTCTATCATCAGGATTAATAACTGATCCAGCCTTTTTATTAACCATATTAAATGAACAACCATAAATTGCTTTAATCCCTTTTGAAGAGTGATAAAACTCTGGAAATGACTGAACAGATTCTGAATCAAGAATAGCAATAGCGCTATGCCCTCACTCTTTAGCCTTTTCCACATAATCTTTAGCGGAAGCAATACCATCCATAGTTGACATTATTGTTTTAGTATTCAATTCAACTCTCTTAATTGGAGCATTATCTTGTCTTCCAGAAAGTTTTGATTCAATTGGGTGAATTTTATTAACTTTAATTTCATGTTGATTACCTTTATATGTATTCATTGTCATTTGACCAGTAACGTTAACTCATCCGCCAACTTTGTATTCAGAATATTTCTTTAGCTCTTCTTCACCTTTACCAGCAAAAATTGAAAGATATATAGCATCTTTGTAATCAGTTATTGCGAGTTCAATAATATTCCAACCTGTTTTTGTAACTTTGTCTTCACGAGTAAAAATTTCACCTTCAATTGTAACTTTTTCATTTTGTAATTCTTTAGCTTCTGGAATTGAAAGTTTAACAGCCTTAGCGTTGTATCTTTTAACTTGTTGGGATTCAATTGGCGCTGAGGCAATTTGCATTTTTTTAGATTCTCTTTTTAGAACTTCTTCTTTCTCTTTAGCTGCCATTTCTAGTAAGTTTCATTTTGGTTCTTTATAAACACTTTTAATTTCTATGTTTCTAAAACCAAACATTCTCAATGCCTTTAAAATATGAGGCTTAATATTCTCAATTTTTTCCATTTGAAGTCTAGAAGAAAAATCTATTAATAATATATTTTCTTCAAGCGAAAATTGCTCAATAGATAATTGAACAGCAAGATGCGGTTGGTTTATAAATGATTTAATCGCATAGATAACATAAGATCCCAAGACATCAGAAGTACACTCTTCTTCTTGAAGTTTAAAATTTAACTTAGCCTTATATTCAAAGTTATTATTAATGGCAAAAACAAATTTTTCCATAACTTCTACAGGCGGGATTTTTTCAAATCTAAAATATAAATCAAAAACTTCTTTTTCTATTAATTTAGCTCCGTAAATTTGTGCTTCAGATAATTCAGGGGGTATGTTATATTTAATTTTTTTAGCAAACTTTATAAATTTTTCTTTCATAGTTAAATAAATTATATATTAAGGTGGTGGTAAAACATTATAATTGCATAAAAAAAATGCCTAAAGGCATTGTTTACAACATAATCAATTGATAAATCATCCCAAATATTATAAAAATGGCTATTCAAGAATCTATTCTATCTAGAACCCCACCGTGTCCAGGCATAATCTTTCCATAATCTTTAATGCCGATATCACGCTTAAATGAAGAAAATATTAAATCGCCTATCGGTGAGATTAACGGTAGCAATATAACACTTAAAATGAATATGACTACATATTTAGCATGACTTCTAACCTCAACATGATCAAGTATATTAGTGAATTTAAGGAAAAGTATTACATATATAATTGCAAAAGTATATCCAACTATAAAACCGACTCAAGTTTTCTTTGGAGAAACTTTTGGTGCCATCTTTTTGGGAAATCTTTTCCCTAACATCATCCCTCCAGCATAAGCAAATGTATCCGATATGATTCCCACTGGAATTAATAATAAAATAAACAAATAATTTATAACTGTCATCGAGAATAACATTCTATAAAACATACCTGCTGTAACTACAATAAAAACTAAGTACATAAATGTTTTTACCAAATCTCCTTCTTTCCTAGTTACAGGATCCAACAATGATAAAGTAAGCATTATTATAGGGATGCATATTCCATAAATACTAAACATATTTGATAAATAATAATAGTTTTTTGAACCATTCTTTACAATTTCAAATAGCACAAATTCTTTATCAAGCATAAATACAGCAAGAACAAGAAAAGGAGTTATTATTTTAGAAAGTTTATGAATTGGCAAGTGTCTAATAAACTCATAAGCAGTATAAACAGCAGCAATAGCCAAAACTAATGAACCGAAAACTCTACCTCCAAAACCACCCAAAATAATAGCAATAAATACTGGTATTACAATAATGATTGCAACAACTGAAGAAGTGTATCTTGGGTTTATTTTTCTTATTTTTTCTTTCATATTATTAATTATATAGAAAAAACTAGGCAAGTGCCTAGATTGTCATTAGTTCTGTTGTTTTTTCTTTAGTTGCTAAATCAACTTTCGATATATAAGAGTTGGTAAGTTTTTGAATTTCTTCAAGATAATGTCTAATATCATCCTCACTTAATTCTTCATCTTTTTTAATCATTTTATTAGCTTCTTGTCTAGCTGAACGAACTGAAATTTTTGATTGCTCAGTGTATTCACTTAATTGCTTAACATATTGTCTTCTACGATCGGTAGTTAATTCAGGAAAATTAATTCTTGCTTGATGTCCTTCATCAATAGCGTTAACGCCCAAAGAAGAAGAGTTTATAACCGAAACAATGTCCTTATTAATATTTTGTTCAAAAGGTTTAATTAATAATTGTCTTGGCTCAGGAACAGAGATTGATGATAATTGATTGATAGGAGTTAATGTTCCGTAATATTCAATTTTAATTGAATTCAAAATCATTGGATTTGCTCTACCAGTTGAAATCTTAGACATATTGATTTTATAATTATCAATTGCTTTTTGCATTCCTTCTTCAGCTTCCATTAAATATAAATCTAATTCCATTTTACTTAACCACCTTTGTGTGTTTTATTTTTCCTTCAATTGCTTTAACTAAAGCATTTTCTTCTTGAATATTGAAAACCATTAAATTAATACCATTATCTCTTGCCATTGCTGCTGCAGTAGCATCCATAACAGAAAGACCTTTTTCTAATAATTGATCATATGATATTTCATCAATATGTTTTGCATTCGGATCAGTTTTAGGGTCTGATGTATAAATACCATCAACACCATTTTTACCCATTAAAATTATATCAGCACCAATCTCAGACGCAACTAATGTTGATGTTGTATCAGTTGTAAAGAATGGTCTACCTGTTCCACCAGCAAAGATTACTAGTTCACCTTTTTCTAAGTAGTTCACGGCTTTTTCTTTAATATAGTATTCAGCAACTCTTTGATCAATACTAACTGCTGATTGAACTCTTGTAGAAACACCGTTAGCTTCGAATCCAGATTGCAATGCTAATGAATTCATAATTGTTGCAAGCATACCTATATAATCAGCTCTTGATCTTGGAATACCATTTTTGGCAGCAGACGCACCTCTTCAGAAATTACCCCCACCAACAATAACACCAACTTGAACTCCTCTTGATTGAATTTCCTTAATCTGTCCGGCTATCTGTTTAACTGTTTCAAAGTCAATAGCAAGACCCTTCTCCTTATTTGATAAACCTTCACCAGAAAGCTTAATTATAATTCTCTTATATTTCATATAATTCCCCTTATTTTCATTAAAAATTATAACATCATAGTGATAAAAATGTAGAATTTTTATGTTTTAATCAATAAAAAAAATGGCTATGCCATTTTCTCTTTTATCTTGTCTAATTTACGTTTAGCTTTTTTAATAGCATCATGAATAGCACTTCTTGTAGTAGCCACTATTTCAGCAGCTTCAGCAAGAGAAAGGTCTTCAATATAACATAATTGAAATGCTTGTTTTTGAGTTTGAGTTAAGAATCCCGAGTATTGATCAAAAAGGCTTAAGTAATATTCTCTCTCTTCTAATTTATTCATCTTCCATTAGTCCTTTTGTCATTCCATAAATAAAAGCATCTAAATCAAATTCTTGTAAATCATCAAGAGATTCTCCAAGACCCATATATTTAACAGCAAGTTCTAATTTGTCTTTAATAGAAAGAACAATACCACCTTTTGACGTACCATCCATTTTAGTTAATATAATTCCTGAAAGAGGAGTTACCTCTTTAAAAGAAGTAGCTTGTGAAATTCCATTTTGACCTGTAGTTGCATCAATAACTAATAAAGATTCGTGTGGAGCGTCAGGAATTTCTTTTTGAATAATTTTATTCATTTTAGCTAATTCATTCATTAGGTTAACCTTATTTTGTAATCTTCCAGCTGTATCTATAATTAATACATCATATTCATCTTTTTTAGCTTTTGAAACCGCATCATAAACCACTGATGCTGGATCCGCTCCTTCTTTTATTGGTTTAATTATTTCGCAACCAATTCTATTTGCTCACACACCCAATTGTTCCACTGCTCCGGCACGGAAAGTATCTCCTGCAGCTATAAGAACTTTCTTTCCTTCGTTTTTCAACATATGTGCAAGTTTAGCAATTGATGTTGTCTTACCAGCGCCATTTACACCAACCATTAAAATAACATTGATTCTATCTTCTTGAATATCAAGAGAAGTATCTATATTTGATTTATTAGTATAAATAACAAACATTTTTTCAGCAATAATTTCATTAATTAATTTAATGTCAGTAACATTTTCTATTTTTACTTCTTTTCTTATTTCATCGACAATATCCATAACTAATTCAACAGAAATATCCGACATGATTAGCGCTTCTTCTAAATCTTCTAAATAATCTTCATCAATTTTATTATGACGTGATTGTAGTTCCTTAAGACGTTGCGAAAATGAAGAACCTGTCTTTTCAAGTCCTGCTACATATTTGTCTAATTTTTTTTCTTTTTTACGCTTTTTAAGTTTTTCTTTTTCAATTTTTTTGATTATCTTTTTTTCTTTTTTGATAACCTCTTCTGTTTTTACCTCAACGGTATCGTTCAAAGAAAATTGTTTCAATTTTTTTGCACCTTTAAATTCTGATTCAAATGATTTTTGTTCAATGTCCATTAAATCTAAATTAACTTGTGTTGTTTCACCAACTTCTTTTCTTTTTTTCTTTTCCTTATCATCCTTATGTGGATCGAGCGTAAAAAGTCTTTTCTTTAATTTGTTAAAAAATCCCATACATATATTATATAGATTAGATTTTATATATTAGTTAAAAAAATAAAATATTTATCAAATCATTTAATTTTAAAGAATATTTAAAGGAACATAAAAAAACCCTGCTTTTGCAAGAGTTTGATTATTTTTTAGAAATCGTTCTTTTAGCAATTGTTCTATCTCCATAATGAGTTTTATAGAAAACAACATTAACAATTATCCCAACATAGATAAAATATGATATTTGAAACATACACGCTGCAATGGTCATAAAAATACCTAGAACACCATATGATTCATATCTAAAGAATATTTTTGTTAATAATGTAAATAAAACCATGAAACCCGCTGTAGGAATTGTAGTTGCAAGTGCACCTGGATGAACTTGTCTTCAAGTTTGCTTGAATCTTGGAGATAATGTAAATAATGCAATGGTACCAAAGTAAATACCAATAAATGCTCCAATGGAAATAATTAGATAATAAAGAAGTGTGTAAACGGTTGAATCATAAGAAATACCCATATGATTTATAATGGTCGGAACTAGTGAAAGTAGAGTAATACCGATAGCAACAAATATTGTTAAACAAGTAACAATAAACATCCCCCGTAATTTATTCATTCAATAACCACCCACTCTTGGATGATCATAAACATAAGATTCTGTATAAACGAATTTAGCAAATCCTCCAGATGCAATTCACAATGAGAAAAGAATCATAACAACAAGTGTAGAAATAGCTCCAGCAGATCTAATATTTGTTAAAAGGCTAGTAAATGTTTTGGCATTCCCACCAGTAAAATTATTAAGTGTCATTTCAACAAAAGAAAATACTTGCGGTATATTTGAAACTATTAATAATGTTAATAGTGTTATAGGCATAAATGCCATAACTAAATAAAATGCGAATGCAGGTGGAATAAATAAGAAATCAGGAGCCATAATTCTTTTATAAGCTCTATCAATAATTTGATAATTCTTTCTTCCATCTTTTCAATGTTTTGGTCTAATCGCAAGTCTTAAAGCAACCCAAATAATTGATTTAACAATTCTTTCTGTTATAGATACTTTTTTTGGTCGAATGACAACATTTTGAACTAGTTTTTTTGAGCTACGATGAAACCTAATATTTTTAACCTTAGAAATGAAACTATTTTTTTTCATTCTTTTTTGTCATCCTACCCTTACCTTACCCTTGTGTTTATCATTGCGTTTGAAGAATTTTTTAAACATTTTCTACTTCGCCTCCAATTTTTTAATCACTAATTTATTAGAAACAATTGGATTAGCTTGCCCTCTCGTTTGCTTCATTAATGTACCTAGAATAAATTTAGTTACACGTTCCGGTCTCGAATCGTATTCTGCAACTAATTTTTCATTCTCATTAATTATTTTATCAATAATTGGCAATAAAATTGAATTATCAGAAATTTGCTTCATTGATTTTTCCTCAATTATTTGATCAACATTCATTTCACCATTCATTAATAATGGTATAAGAGTTTTTAGATGTTTACCTGAAATATCTCCGCTATCAGTAAGTTTAATAGCATAGGCGATTTGCTCTTGATCTATTTTTAATTCAGGAACTGAGAGAGATTTAGAGTTGGAAAGTTTCACAATTTCAGAAAAGAATACCTTAGCTAATTTTTCTTTATCCTCATAGTTTATAGAGTCAAAATAGTTAGCCATTTCTACATCAGCGATAAGAGCGTTCACGTATTCTTCACTAAGACCAGAAGCTGATAGTCTCGCAGCTTTTTCTCATGGTAATTCAGGAAGTTTTACACTCTCAATCATTTCTTCTGGCAATTTAATAATAGGGATATTAGGTTCTGGGAAAAATTTATAATCTGTTGCATTTGTTTTTGTACGCATTGTTATTGTTGATGAATTTTCAGCATCAAAACGCTTTGTATCCATTGTTATTATTTGATTTGTAAGTAATTTTTGTGTTTGCAATTTTATTTCAAATTCAATTGCTTTTTGAGCATTAGAAATGGAGTTCATATTTTTAATTTCAACTTTAGTACCAAATTCTTTTTGACCATATGGTCTTAAAGAAATATTAACATCAGCACGCAATGAACCTTCTTCCATTTTTGCATCAGAAATATTAAGAGTTTTTGCAATTTTTCTAATAGTATCAATATATGCGGCTGCTTCTTTTCCAGACCTAATAACCGGATTAGTAACTATTTCTATTAACGGAACACCAGCTCTATTGTAATTAAGGTGTGAAGTATTGCCTATGTGATTTTGCTTAGCAGTATCTTCTTCTAAATGAATTCTTTCAAGAGTTATTTCCTTAGTTATGCCATCAACTGTTATTGGTACTTTACCATTTGAACCAATAGGTCTTCTTTGTTGTGTTATTTGGAATCCTTTTGGTAAATCTGGATAAAAGTAATTTTTTCTATCAAAATGTAATTCTCTATCAATTTCCATATTTAGAGCCTTACCAAGCATAATCCCACTAATTACTGCTTGTTTATTTACAACAGGCATTGTTCCAGGATATGCAAGATCGATTGCACTAACATTTGTATTTGGTTCAGCATTAAAATCATTTTTTGAGGCAGAGAACATTTTAGTTTTTGTATTTAATTCTAGGTGAATCTCTATTCCTATTACAACTTCAAAATTATTCATTATTACCTCCTATTAGTTTTTCCATAAATAATGAAAATGAAAGTAATTTTTCATCTTCATAAATATTAGTTTCAAGTTGAATACCATAAGGCATTCCTTCATATTTACTTCAAGGAAGTGTGATTGAAGGCATACCAGATAGATTAGCACCAGTTAATATTCCACTCATAAATGTGTTAATTCTAGAATCATTAATTTTATTAGCAATTTCTCCTGTTGAAGGATACATGATTAGTTCAGCTTGTTTATGCCAATCTTTTTGCATCTCAACGATTAATCTTCTTATTTTTTGAGCTCTCAAGAAATATTCAGTTTGGTGTGTTTTATCCAAATAGAATGAACCAAGTGTAAATCTTCTTTGAACCATCTTACCAAATCCTTCAGTTCTAGTTTGGGTCATTATTTCATTTCAATCATCGCCAGATTTTCTTGAACCAAAAGCAATACCTGAAAGATTTGAATCATTCGAAGAAACTTCAGAATATGAAACAATTCTGTAAACCGCTGTAATTGCCTTTAATAATTCAATATTAGGTTTAATGATTTTAACTTCAATACCCTCAGATTTAACTTTTTCAATTAATTTGTTATATTCAATAGCTGCGTAATCTTTGCAAAATTCTGCAACATCTAAAAATGCTATTGTTTTTGGTTTTGTTTCCTCAATGTTATTAATAGAAACATTTTTTGATGTCATATCTTTTTCATCTTTACCAAAAAGAGTCTTTGCGGCATCTATTGAAGTAGCAACGTCATGTGTTAATCAACCAACAGTATCCAATGAAGATGCATAAGGAAATAATCCAAATCTAGAAACTGCACCATATGAAGGTTTAAAACCAACCTTACCAATAAATGATGCTGGAATACGTACTGAGTCACCAGTATCGGAACCAATTGCAATAGCAATGTTTTTAGTTAAAGTTGCTGCAGCACCAGATGAAGAACCACCGACAACTCTTGTATTATCTAGTGGATTTTTTATTATACCTCACGCTGAGAATTCTCCAGTTCCACCAAGAGCTAATTCATCCAAGTGTGTTTTACCAATAATTGCTGCACCAGATTTTCTTAGTTTTTCAACAATTGTTGCATCATATTGTGTTTCAAATCCTTCTAGTATTTTTGAAGATGATTGTGTTGGAGCGTCTTTAGTTGAAAATACATCTTTCAATGAAACGGTTTTGCCATTTAATGGTCCTTCTGAAAATGTTGGATTTTCATAAGTGAAAGCAACAGCATTATTTTTATTATTTTTAAACTCTTCAACAGCTTTTTCAATGTTATATTTTGACATTATTTTACCACCCTCTTCATTGTTATATATGTTCCATCATGTGTCGGAGCATTATGCAGAACTTGTTCTCTTGTAAAACCTTCTGAAGGAACGTCTTCTCTTAAGAAAGTTGTTGGAGTTTCATCTATTCTATACATTGGTTCTACACCTTCTATATTAATTGTTTTTAAGTGCTCAAATGAACTTTTAATTTCTTCAAAATCTTTCTCTAAGTTATTTAAAACTCCTTCTTCGGGTTTAAGTTTTAATGATTTAACTATTTCTTTAAGTGTTTCTTTTGTCATTTTATTCTCCTTTTATCTTTTCTATTAATTTTTCTTCATTTAATATATCTACGTTTAAAGATTTTGCTTTAATTAATTTTGATCCCGCTTTTTCTCCTGCTAATAAATAATCAGTGCGAGAAGAAACAGCGTTAGATACATTACCACCATTCGTTTCAATTAAGTCCTTGAAGTATTTTCTAGGCTTTGTAAGTGTTCCTGTTATTACAAAAGTTTTCCCATTTAAAATATTTGAAAAACTTTCTTCAAGTTCCTTTGGCCTCATGCCAAGCTCTAAGAAATCATTAATTAATTCCTCATTTGTTTTAAAATAATCAATTACACTTTCTTGTACCTTTGGACCAATTTCTCTAATTTGGATCAATTGTTCCTCATTTACTTTTATTATTCTTTCTAGTGTTCCAAATCTTTTAGCTAATATTTTTGCGTATTTAGAACCAACATGTCTAATACCTAATCCAAATATAAATTTATCTAAATCTTGAGTTTTAGAATTTTCGATTGATCTTAATATATTACCCACAGATTTTTCTTTAAATCCTTCTAATTTCAATATTTGTTCTTTATTTTCTTCAAGTCTATAAATATCCGATACCTTCTTAATGAATCCATTATCTATAAATTTTTCTACTATTTTATCCCCAAGATCAACTATATCCATTGCACCACGAGAAACGAAGTGTTGAATTGATGCTTTAAGTATAGCCGGGCAATTTGAATTAATACAATATTGATCTACTTCGCCATTCACTCTTTCAAGATATGAATTACATTCAGGACAATATTGTTCTTCTTGTCAAATTTGAACTTCTTTTTTTTCAACAGTACCAATAACTTTAGGTATTATCTCACCAGCTTTTTTAACTTTAACTTTATCACCTTTATCCAACATCAGTTCTCTAATGTAGTCAGCATTATGAAGAGTTGCAGCAGACACTACAGTCCCAGCAAGTCTAACAGGTGACAATTTAGCATTGTAAGTTATCCTTCCTGTTCTACCAACCGTTGGGAATATATCCAATAATTGAGTAGTTGCTATTTTTTCAGGAAATTTGTAAGCAATCATATATTTAGGTGCTTTTGCCGTGTAACCAATTTCTTCATGCAATCTATTATCATTAACTTTAATAACAATTCCATCAACCTCATATCCTAATGTTTTTCTTTTAGAAATTAATTCCTTAACAAATTTAATTACTTCCAAAATATTTTTTGCGTATTTTGTTTCGTTATTTATTTTAAATTTTTGTGTAGCAAGAAAATTCAATGCATCCTTATGCTTTATTAAATCATGTTCTAAAACATTAGGAATCATATATAGAAAAGCATCTAATTTTCTCTCTTTTGCTATAGATGAATCTAGTTGTCTTAGTGTTCCGGACGCTGCATTTCTTGGATTAGCAAAATTCAACCCTTTGTCATTTAATTGGTTAAATATTTTATCAGACATAAATACTTCACCACGTATTTCTAGTTTTTTATCATAATCAATTGATAATGGGATTGATTTAATTGTTTTAACATTATGTGTAACATCTTCCCCAACTATACCATTGCCACGTGTTACAGCTCTTTTGAAGTAACCATCTTCATAGTGTAATGAAATAGATAGTCCATCTATTTTCAATTCGCATACATATTCAATATCATGATTAATATGAAGTTCACGCTTAATTTGTTCATCAAATCTAATTAAATCTTCATCATTAAATGCATTAGCAAGAGAAAGCATTGGGTAATCATGCTTAACTTTTACAAACTTTTCTAATACAACACCCCCCACTTTTTGAGTTGGTGAATCAGGAGTGATTAATTCAGGGTTTTCCCTTTCTAATTTTTTTAATAATTCCATAGCTCCATCATATTGTTCATCCGAAACAGGAGATTTATCGAGAGTATAGTATTGATATCCTCACTCATTCAAGTCTTTTTTTAACTGTTTTATTTTGTCTATAGGGTTATACATATTTAAATTATATAAAAAAATAGTATAGTATATACTATTTACTATTCTTTTTCAATTTCATTAATTTTTTCAATTCTTTTTTATGAACTTTTTTCATAAAAGGAACCTTAAAAAGTAAGTGAGAGACAGTTTTAGACATATATTTAATTATTCTAAATGATGTTAAATAAGATTCACCTGTTTCTCTTTCTCTAACATTAACTTGAACTTCTTCAAATTTATACTTATCTTTAATTAGATAAGCTATTGTATCAGGTTCGGGATGTAATTTAGAATCATTTGCAAATCTTTCAATAAGACATTTCCCATATAATCTCATACCATTAGTTGGATCTTTAATTCTTTTAAATGTAACTATTGTAAAAAATAGTGAAATCACTCTTGAACCCATCATTCTTGAAGTGAATGGTTTTTTTGTTTCAATAAATCTTGAACCTTGAACAAAGTCAAGTTCTTTTTCTTTTCAAATGTTAACAATTTTTGATATTTCTGCAGGGTCATGTTGTCCATCCCCATCTAATTGAATAACTGCATCATATCCATTTTCATTAGCGTAGTTAAAACCTGTTGTCATTGTCCCAAAAAGACCTTTGTTTTTTTCGTGTGTTAAATGTGGTATTTTGTTTTTAGTAAGAATCTCCTCTGTTGTGTCAGTTGAACAGTCATTTATAACTATAAAATCTGTTGAAGGAGATTTTTCCTTTAGTTCTTTAGTAACGTTTAATATTGCTCCTTCTTCATTATAAGCAGGAATTATTATTAAAACTTTTTCGTTTGTTATTTTCATATTGTTATTATTTTATCAAATTATTCATTTAAAAACAATTTATCAAGTAATCTTACAAACAAACTTTCTATCATTTAAGTATTCTAAATTACCACTCATGCCTTTTATTGTTGCTGAAAATGCATGTAAATAAACTCTAGTTTCTTGTCTTCCACCATATTTAACATCACCATAAATAGGAAACCCTAATTTTGCTAAAGAAACTCTAATTTGATGCTTTCTACCAGTAAAAATTTGAGCATATTTTTTATTCTTGTCATCAATTCAAAATTTTGTTTTAGTTAAATTACCTTTAGGGTGAATACACATCCTTTGTTTTCTTTCATCATGACCTATTAAGTATTCTGTTTCTAAATCTTGATCTAAGTCCGATTTAAATCTATAAACTTTTTCAAAGTCACCTTGATTTTCCTTTAATTGTCTCAATGCTTCATATGTTTTACCATAAATAACTAATCCAGAAGTAACCTTATCGATTCTTCCTACGTGTGAAGGTGTGAATGAATTTGTATTTTCCCAATTTAAGTAAGAAAGAACTTGGTAGTCTAAACATTTCTTCTCTGAGTGTATTGATACTCCAACAGGTTTATCAACCACTAGTATATTTTCATCTTCAAAAATAACTTCAAAATTAGGTTTAGCGTATTTTGCTTCCTCAATTCCTTTTGATTCAATTCCATAAACAATTATTTCTTGTCCTTCTTTAATAATGTCAGTTTTTTTAACTGATCTTTTGCCATCTATTTTTATATCTTTTTTTCTAAAAAGTTTTTCAATTCTTGAACCTGGTACATCAGGTAACATTTTCATCAAAAATTTTAAAAGGGTTCTACCCTCGTCTTGTTTTGTTGTTATAAAGTTTTTCATGCATTAATTATAGTTTAAAAAGAAAAAATACGACTAAGTGTCGTATTTTGGTCATTTCTCAATGATTGGAGCAAGTGAAGGGAATCGAACCCTCAAAGTCAGCTTGGAAGGCTGAAGTTTTACCATTAAACTACACTTGCATGTCTTTTATTGCTAAATTATTATAACACCATTTTTAAAACATTCAGCCAAAAAAAGTTTGATAATTAGAATATTTTTATATTTATTTAAAAAAAGTAATATTTTCACTACTTTATTATTTAAAAAATAACTTTTATTAAAATTAAAAAATGCATCATTGATAGCTAATTTAAAATTTTGCTCCAAGCAAATAATACTATAGCACCTAAACCAATATGCATAATTATAGAAGAAGGAAGCATTTTTATTGAAACATCCACATTAAATTTTTCACTTATTTTCTCAGAATATTCTTGTACATTAGCATTTCCTGAGTGAACTAGCGATAAATTTAAATTATTTTTTGGAAAATTATTGAATATTTCCTTTGCAGATTTCATTATAGTTTTTTCAAAAGTACGTCCTTTTCCGTGTTTGCTGAGTTCTCCATCTTCTAATTTTATAATAGGTACTATTTTAAGCATATTGGCCATAGAAGCAATTTTTTTATTCACTCTTCCGCCTTTAACCAATCATTCTAATTGTTTGGGTATTACAAGGCACATGTTGTTTTTTCTAATGATTTCTAATTGCTCTAAGATACTTTTAATTTCTTGACCATTTTTAGCTAGGTAAACAGCTCTATTAGCCATTAATTCAATTCCTATAGAAACTGCTTTTGTATCAAAGACCGTCACTTTTTCATCTTCCAAAGTTAAAGAACTTACATTTGAAAATTGTGATGAAAGCTTTGAAGATATTGTCAAAATTAAAATATGATCAAAACTATCTTTCATACCTTCTAACACATTCATTATTTCACCTGGGGAAGTAACAGAAGTTTTAGTTTTGGTATTTATATCTATAACTTTACAAACCTCTTCGTTAGTTATATCAATCCCCTCTCTAAAATCTTTGCCATCAATAAAAATGTGTAAAGGAAAATAACCCCAACCTTTGTGTTAACCCTGATGAAGAGTCTATTATTATCCCTAATTTCATATGATAATTATAGCAAAAATAGTTTTATTGGTAAACTATTTTTGCTATACATATGGAAGGGTATTTAAAAACCTCACATTAATAAAGTGGGACAAATAAATTTCACACTTTAGATTGTGTAAGTACTGGCAAGAGATGGCACTTTTAAATGCAATCTTTTTTTGTATTCTTTTTGTATTATATAAAGAGAGATATTTTCCAAGATTAAATTAGTTTTGTGACTTATTGCAATGGAGAGGTGAATGTAGTTGCTTTGGAGGTTTGCACAAATATATGAAACATCAATAGCAACAATATTGTCTTCAGTTGGATTATAGTTTCTTTCAATAAGATCTATCTAAAGTTCATAACTTAACTAAAATACCTTTTGCAATAATTATTTGTATTTTATGACCCCATATATACCTTTGCCTTTATGTATATAAACCCCTTTAGTAAAATTTGCCACTTGG
>NZ_PSZO01000021.1 GCF_004335975.1 Mycoplasma marinum | reverse complement strand
TAGGGACTTTTCATTTGCCTATTTTGGATAATTGCATATGAAAAGTGCCTCACTTAAATTTTAACTCTAAGTGTTGCACTTTAAATTTCAATCGAGGAACATGACTTTTCAAAGTCATGTTTTTATCTAATAATTAACAATATTTATTTTTATTTATCCAATATAAAATTAACAATATCTTGGTAAGTTGTTAGTTTATCATGGTCATTATGAATTTCATGGTGCCCGTTTTTATAAAGTTTTATTTGGATATTTGCACCTCTTTTTTTAAATTTATTAAAAACTTTTTTAGGACCTTTTCCCATATTTCCAACGGGATCTTTTGTACCTGCAATTATTAATAATCTTCCCTTGTAGTTTGTGTAAGTTTCTGATTTTCTTATTTGTTTTAGTCAAGATAACATAGCTACAAAAGATTCATTTGTAAATACTTTTGGATTTAATTTATCAGAATCATATTTTTCTTGAACTTGAGAATCGTTGCTCAATCAACTTTCTCCTTTTGGCATTTTTTTATCGAATGTTTTATATGATAACGTCTCAATTAATCAGTTTGCTTTCTTTTTACCTCTAATTATTCTAGATAATCTAGCTACATTTAAATCGGCATAAGAGTTGAATAGAGTTGATTCTTTTGTTCCTGATATTATGGCATCATACTCTTTGTGATATTTTAAGTAATATCTTAAAATGAATGATCCCATTGAGTGTCCATACATAACAATATTAGTTTTTGGGTTCTCTTTTTTAATTATTTTATTCATTTTTTCAATATCATCAAGTAATAATTTGTATGATTCAATATGTCCTTGCACATCTTGTTCGATAGCAGAAATTCCATGACCTCTAATATCCATGCCATAAACAGAGATGTCATGTTTATTCAAAAAGGATATTAACTCCTCATATCTTCCTATATGTTCTTTTGAACCATGTATTATATGCAATATAGCTTTTGGTTTTTTAACTGTTCATTTATAAAGATAAGTGTATTCCTTATCCTTCAAATTTATTTTTTCTTTTTCCATAATATAATTATAAAAGATATAGAAAAATTTGATGCTAGTTTTATCAATGAATTTATATTTTGATTTTAGTCTTTAAAGTTTCAATAGCATTTATAATATTTTTATGAAAGTATTATTCCATATTGATGCAGATGCATTTTTTGTTTCAGCTTCACAAACATTAAGACCAGAAACGATAGGGAAACCTGTTGTTGTTTCTGGTAAACGTGGTTCAAGTGTAATTGGCGCTGCTTCATATGAAGCACGAGCAAAAGGTATTGGTGCTGCAATGCTTTTAAGAGACGCAATAGCTAAGTGTCCTGATTTAATATTTTTACCCGGGGACTTTGAATTATATGAAAAATTATCCAAAAGAATGTTCGAGATATTTAGGATTAAATATACAGAACTTATTGAAATAGCTTCAATTGATGAGTGTTATATGGATGTTTCCAATATTTGAAAAAAATATGGGAGTGCATTTAATTTAGCAAAAGATATGCAAAGAACCATTAAAAAAGAATTAGGTATTACAATTTCAATAGGCATTTCTTACACTAAATGATTAGCTAAAATGTGTTCTAACATAAGAAAACCTAATGGTGTAACATCTCTGGGTCCTAAAAATTTTAAAGAAACAATATGAAAAATGGATATTGAAAAATACTTTGGAATTGGTAAGAAAACTTGACCCCTGCTTAAACTAAATAATATTCATACAATTGGAGATATAGCAAAATTAAATCCAGATTCAGAAATCGCTAATGAGATTTTTAAAAATAAATCCAAAGCTTTAATTGATACTGTTTTTGGTATTTCTTCTGATGTTGTTAACAACTCAAGGATTAAATATAAAGAAATTTCCAATTCAAGAACTTTTAGTGAAGGTTATTCAAATGATAGGCATCACATCACTGAAGTTTTAAGGGGGTTGACTGAAAAAGTGGCTTCAACTGCTATTGAAGAAAGAAAAATTGGTCTAGTTGTTGGTATAACTTTAAAAGATACTAATTTTAATGTTAAACAAAAGCAAATTAAACTAAGAATACCAGTCCAATCAGCCGAGGATATTTTTCCTATTGCCTTGAATTTATTTGATAAAAATTGAAAAGGGAATGACTTAAGACTAATCGGTGTAAAAATTAGTCAAACAAGGAATATTGATAACTGAACTTACCAACAATCTTTTTTTGATAAAAAAAGACTAAGTAAAATCAAACCTTTACTTTAATTCAATGATATATAAAGAACTTGTTTTATATTATTGACTTAAATTAATCTATAATATTATTGCAAACATTGTTTGCAGTTTCCTGACTGAGTTAATTTCTCAACCGGATGTAATAGCCATCGTACTCTTTGAGCATGATCAGGTGGAATTCCTGGGCCGACAGTAAAGTCTGAATATAGAAAATGCAGCGGGTTTTTCGTGAATTTTCATTACAATTGAATATTAGGGAACATTTTTAGGAGGACGAAATGTTTAAAATTAATTCAAAGATTCAACACAAGAAGATTTGATTCGATTCAATGGTTGGTATGACCATAGGGTTTTTTGCAACCTTAATAATAGGTACAATTATTGGATTATTTGGAAAAATACCAGGTGCCGAGTTTATGATAAGTATTAAAAAAGTACTTTCATATTCTGTTGGTATTGGTATTGGAGTTGGAGTGGGTGTCAAATGTGGCTTAAATCCGCTTCAAATATTTGCTGTTGGTTTTGCTGCTATGATAGCATCAATTTCTATGCTTGTTCCACATTACAATGGTGGAACTGAAAAAATAATGACATCAGGTGCAAAAATAGGTTTTTTCACCGATGGTCACTTAAGGTTGGGTATACCTGGCGATGTATTCGGAGCATGATTAGTTTCTGTTTTACTTGTATACCTTTTTAAAATATTTGAATTCAAGACTTATTTCGATATTTTTTTAGTACCGATTATTGGTATTTTTATAGGAATATTATCTGCTTTTTCAATTATTTTTCTTACAACAGGAGTTGTATCTGTTGCTGAACTTGGAGTTGATAAACTTGCCAAGAGTTCTAGGACTTTAGAAGTTCTTTTAGCTCCAATCATTGGGCTTATTATGGGATTGGCATTATCACTACCAACATCTTCAGCAGCTATTGCAATTATGATTCGTTTACACGGTGCTCCTGCATCAGCTGCCATGGCTGCAACTGCTGCACAAATGATTTCATTTGGGGTGCTAACATGAATGGCAAATAAAAAAGTGGGTAAAACAATTGCTGTTGGTTTTGGAACATCAATGCTTCATATGAAAAATTATATGAGGTCACCAAGAGTTTTAATTATCCCAACTATTTGTTCGATGGTTGCGGCGATGTGTGCAACTGGATTAACTCTTGAATTTCCGGTTGGAAAAATAGGGGTTCCTACATCAGGGATGGGTACATCGGCATTGTATGGACCTATATTTACATTGTTTGAAAATGGTTGATCTAATTATTTAGCATGACTTCATATTATAGTGATGCAATTAGCAATACCTACAATACTTACAATTGCTTTATGATATTTATTTAGAAGATTTAATTGAATAACAAAAGAGGAGTTACAATTAGAATATGTATAAAAATATAAAAAATGGATATTATTCCGCTAAATATTTCTTTAAAACAAAGGAAATAATTCAAAAACATAAAAATAACTCAAAAGTAACTATACAATTTTTTCAACGTGAAAATAACGTAACTCTTTGTGGGATTAATCAAGTTCTAAAAATATTAAAAGAATGCACACCGATTGATAAATACAAGATTAAATATCTTGAAGAAGGTAAGATTATAAATTCGGGAGATGTTGTGTTGGAACTTGAGGGTAAATTTGAGTATTTTGGTATTCTAGAAGGTGTTATTGATGGAATTCTTGCTAGGCAAACATCAATAGCTACCAACTCTAGAAAAATCAAAGAAATAGCAAACAATAAACCAGTTATTTTTATGGGTGATCGTGCTGACTCTTATATCAATCAAGAAAATGATGGTTATGCAGTATCAGTAGGAGGCTTAACAACTCATGTTACAAATGCACAAATTAAAAATCATGGAGGTATTAGTGTTGGAACAGTTCCGCACGCTTTAATACAAATGTTTGGTGGGGATTTAATAGAGGCTTTAAAAGCATACAAAGATACTTTCCCTTCTGAAGATTTGGTTGCTCTTGTTGATTTTAATAATGATGTAATAAATGATTCTCTTAAAGCTCTTAAAGAGTTTGGTAAGGATTTGAAGGCATTAAGAGTGGATACCTCTGATGGGGTTTCGGATAAATTCTTTAAAAGAAATGAAGAATTCGGTGTAACACCAAATTTAATAAAGGCTCTTAGAAAAGCTTTGGATAAAAATGGAGGAAAACACGTTAAAATAATTGTTTCTTCAGGATTTAATATATCCAAAATAAGGTTATTTGAAGAACAAGATACTCCCGTTGATATTTATGGTGTTGGCGGTTCAATACTTAAAATTAATATTGGCTTTACGGGTGATGCTGTAAAAATTGATGGCAAAGAATGCGCTAAATTTGGAAGAGGATATAAAGATACTTCTAAATTAAAAGTATTAATTTAAATTATAAGAAGATTTAGCAACGCTAAATTTTTTTATTTTTCTTTTTGCACAAAAAAAGATACATAAGTATATGAAGATAAAAACATTAGCTAGTATAACATTTAGTTTACTTTTATTTATTGGGGGTTTTATTTTTATTAAGCACCACAATGTTCAAGGTGTTCCAAAAGTTCATTCCCTTAGATATATAAAAGTCTCAGTATTGGGAGCTGTGAGATTTCGTGACTCATTTACTGTTAAGGAAGGTACAAAAATTGGCGAAATACTTCAAAAAGCAGAACTAATATATGGTGCTGATATGACAAAAATAAATAAGGATGAAAAAATATTTGAAGATAGGGAAATATTAGTGCCTTTTTTAAAGGGTTTTAAAAGGAAATATCCTATTTCTAAAGGAGTAAACTATCAAATGTTAGTTAAAGCTGGAATTAGGTCGAAAACAGCTAAAAAAGTCGCATCCTTCATTAAAGAACATAAAGGAGGTGTAACTTGAGAAGATTTAGACTCACTGCGTGGTGTTGGTGAAGTTACTTTAAGCCTTCTAAAAGAAACTTTAGATTTAAATTAAGATTCCCTTTAGCCTTATTATTCATTGTTTTGTGCTTGAGATTATATGATTCATTCAATATTTTCATATTAATTGTAGTGATATTAATTTTATTAATGCTTCTTTACTACCCCCAAATAATACTCTTAGCAATTTTACTTCTCATTATATGTGTATTGATAAAGGAAATTATTAATATACATCCAGTTATTAAAACTTTCAACGGAAGTTATAAAGTAATTGATTCGATTTCAATGGGTCCCATAATTAAGGATCATGGTCAATATATTTTAATTAAAACTAATGAACACATTGAAATAGGAACTACATTATTTGTAAAGGGCAAATCACAGGGCATAATAGCAAATTCTGATTTTGATATCAAAGGATATTTGAGCACACATTGAATAAGTTCAATTATTTACCACTCTAAGCTAAAAAAAATTTCTTATGATAATAATTTTATACATAATGCTAGAAGGTATTTGACTACAGGACCTTCTTGATTTAAAAAAATGGCGCCTTTATTTTTATTAAGTATGAAAACACAAGAAAATAAGGGGATATTAATGTTAGCTAAAAAACTATCGGTAATTCATTTATTGATTATCTCTGGATTCCATATAACACTATTGTATAAAATATTGAATAGAGTATTTAAAAAAATGGGCGTTATCTTTTCTAATTGCACACCGATTATATTAATATTTTTCTACTTGTATTTTTTAAATTGATCAATACCATCGTTGAGGGCATATTTATTTTTGGTTTTTTATGTTATTTTTAAAAAAGTCTTTAAATTTAGTTGTAGTTCATTTGACTTGATTGCATTGGCAGGAATTTGTATATTGCTTTTGAATCCCTATAATATTAATTCTGTATCTTTTGAATTGACGTTATTTGCTTCAATTACAATAATGTATATAAATCAATTTAAATTTAAGTACGGTATCACTAAATATATTTCTATTGTTGTTGGAGTTTATTTAATGACATTACCAATAACCATTAAAATAAATGGTTTTATTTCTATATTTGGACCTCTATACTCAATTGCCCTAACTCCATTAGTATCTTTATTATATATATTGAGTTGGATCTTACTTCCTTTTAAAGAATGATTGAACACATTATATAAATTGACGTATTTAGTTCTAATATTTTTTGTGGAGACTTGTATTTTAATAAAGGATGTTAATATAACATTATTTATACAAATTACTTATAACTTATTTTTTGTGTTATTTTTAGTTTTGTTTGAAATGAATACACAATTCCTATATGCAAAGCGCAATCTTTTGAAACAACAAAAGAAATAATTTTTTATTCAAGAATAACTACTATATAATTTTTGTAATATGTATTTTATTTACGGAGAAGAAAGTTTCTTGATTAATAATGAAGAAAAAAGAATAATTGCAAAATTAGGAATTGATCCAATTACTTTTGATGAAACTTCAACTATAAACGATATTATTATGGAATTAAATACAATTCCAATGTTTGATTTTGCAAAAGTTATAGTTTTAAGGGATGTTTCTGCCTTCTCAAAACTTGATGAAGCTAAGAAATTATTGGAAATTATTAAGAAAATTGACAGGACTATAAAGATTTTATTTATTTCTCATTCAGGTAAACCCAAAGCAACTAATCCATTAATTAAATATTTAATGTCAACTGCAAAAACAGAAAAATTTGATAAATTAAAGAGTTCTAAAATTATTGATACCATTAAAATTATTGTTCAATCAAAGGGTGGAACAATTACTATGAAAGCATGTATTGCACTTGCATCGAAAGTACCCAATGACTTAAGAATAATTAATAATGAAATTGACAAGTTGTTATTGCAAAATATGATAGTGGATGTTGAGATGGTGGAAACTTCGATTGACACATACATCTCTGAAAATTATTTTGCTTTAGCTAATGCAATTATTGAAAAGGATCCTTATTCTATTGCAACTACTTATAAAGAAAGAATTTTTGCAGGAGATGATCCTTTATTATTAATTGGTCAAATAGCATCTACTTTATTATTAGCTAATAAAGTTAATAATTATAAGCAAACAGGAATTTCTTTGCGTGAAATATCAGATACAACAAAAATTCATATATTCAGAATTAAAAAGGCTAATGAATTATTAATGAAAACAAATCCAACAAATTTAAAGAAATTAATTAATAATCTAGCTGATTTAGATTTAGATATTAAAACCGGTAAAATTAATTCAAAAGTGGGATTAGATAGATTTATTCTTAATTTCATGAGGTAAATAAAAATATTCAAAGTACATCAAAGGATGTATTTTTTTTGACTGTGGAAAATATAATACTATACATACATTAATAGGTGATAAAAAAAGATGTATGCAGCCGACATACATCTCATGTTACTTGGTAATGATTAAATTTATTTATTTATTCTTGTTAAAGAAAGCATCTAGTCTAGAATTTTTTCTAGCACCGTTGTTTTTGTGGAATACTCCTTTAGAAACAGCAGTGTTGATTTCTTTATGTGCTTTTGACACTAGTTCAGAAACGTTAGCTTCTTTAGCAATGATAGCAGCTTTAGCTTTTTTGATTGCTGATCTAACTTTAGATTTAATTGCAGCATTTCTAACTCTAGCTTTTTCATTAGTTTTAATACGTGTCATTTTTGATTTGATATTTGCCATGTAAACTCCTTTGTGAAAGTATTATAGCAAAAATAAAGTATAATTTAGTAAAAATTAAGGAGTAATATGACAGGACTATATATAGGAATGACTTTCGGAGGGCTATTAATGCTAATTTTTATTGGTATTTTAATATACTTTTGATTCAAAAATCGTTCAGTAAAAAGATTAACAAGAAAATTAGGGCAATCCGCTGAAGTAATTATAAATAAAGATATAGCAACTTGAGCAAAACACACAAAAAATAAATTTATAAAGGCTTCGTTATATTCATATGGAAGAAATATGGTTTTTGAAGTTGATGGTATATTAGTAACTGATAAAGGTCTAATTGTTACTGAAATAAAATCTATTAAGGGTGAGATTCATGGTGATGCAAAAAATTCTCAATGAATTAAACAAATGGGTCAAAAACAACACGCAACAGGTAATCCAATTATTCAAAATGATAAACACATTAAACACATTATGGATATGACGGGTATTAAAGTTCCAATTGTATCCTTAATAGTTTATTCAAACAGAGCAGAATCTATAAAAATAACAAACCAACCTGAACATGTTGTTTTAACAAGGCATTCAGAATTATTTAATTCTCTTGATAAAATAAACTCAATTTTAGAAAGAAAATTATCAGAGCATCAAGTTAAAAAACTATATAATGAAATTAAATCGTTTAAGACAAATAGTTCAAAAGATATTAAATTACATAAAGAAATAACAGGTCAAAATAGGAGGTAAATTAATGTTTACAATAAATGAAGGAAGTATAATTGTTGCTTCTGAATCTGGTTTAAAATCAATTAAAAGTAAAAAAAGAAGGAAGAAAATTAGGTTTTTTAGGAATTTATACGCCACAATAATTTTAGTTGTAGTAGTAGTTTCTTTATCTACGTTGGCCTTTAAACAAGGAGTTCAAGAAAGACATAAAACAGTTTTTACTATAATTGAATTAATTGTTTTAATCACTCTTCTAATAGATTATTCACTAAGGTGGATAACTGCTCCTGCAAGATTTGAGAGTAAAACAAAATCATTATTATTCTTTCCAATTTCAATGATCTCTATATTATTGATTGCATCGTTGTTTCCATCACTATATGTACTAGGTGCATATATACCTTCTGGAGAAACAAAGGATCTTTTTACCAAAATGCAATCATTTAAATTTTTAAGAATTATAAGAATCATAATGTTAGCAAACCTATTTCCTCCATTAATAATCTTCAAGAGGGTTATCGCAAAAAATAAATGGATTCTTTATAATGTATTTTTTATAGTTGTTATAACAATTGTTGTATTTGCTTTGGTAATGTATAACGTTGAACAAAATCGTTCAGATAAGGCCTTCTCAACTTTTAAAGAATCATTATATTTCTCAACTGTTACACTTACAACTATCGGTTATGGAGATATTTATCCAGTTACAAATCTTGGGCGTTCTATAGTTATGGTTATGTCCATTATTGGTATTGGTATTCTTGCCATTCCTTCTGGTGTTATTGCTGGTGGATTTCTTTCTGAAGCAGAGGCCATGAAAGCTGAAAAAATATCTTCTGATAATAAACGTAAAAAATCAAAATTGAAAAAATTAAAATCAAAAAAAATTGATAGATAGTTAAATCACCTCTTTACTTGAGGTGTTTTTTTAATACTTAATAATTAATGGGCAGCATAAAGTTAACAGCATTAATATAAATGTGGATAAAGCTAACTATTAAGAAAATAAAAATACTTGAAGTAAAATAATTGCATAATAATAAAATTAAAAACTCCAGCTTATGCAAGAGTTTTGAAAATATGTTTTACCCTTAATTAATAAGGTTTTTTTATTTAATATCTTTAATCATTTCTTGAATTCTTTCATCAGCAAGATAATCATCTAACTTACCTCTAAAGAATATTGAACCCTTTGAACCAAGTGTAAGGATAGTATTTGCAACTTTGTTTGTAAAGGCTTTGTTATATGTTGTAAATATACAAGAAGATTGATATTTTTCTAATCCTTCAATTACTGAATCAATTGACTCTGTATCTAGATGATCTAGTGGTTGATCTAGAATTAGTGAATTTGAGTCTCTAAGCATTATTGCAGCCATCATTAATCTAACTTTCTCTCCACCAGAACATGCGTTAACCTTTTTAAATACAGAATCAGCTGGAAAGAGCATTCTTCCGAGGAATCCCCTTAATTTAGGTTCATCATCTTCCTTATCTCATTGACCCAATCATTTAAGAATTGTGTGTTCGTTTTGGAATAAGTGTGTATTGTCTTTTGGGAAATAATCCGTTGTTATTGTAGTTCCTCATTTATATGTTCCTGAAGTAGCTTCAAGATTTCCTGTTAAAATATCACATAATTTTGTTTTGGCAATATCATCATCACCAAGAACAACCATTTTTTCGCCAGGTAAAATTTTAAATGAAACATTTTCAAATAAAACTTCCCCTTCTGGTGTCTTGTATGTTAAATCTTCAACAGTTAATATTTCTTTACCAGGTTCTCTTAGTAAGTCAAATCTTATATAAGGATATTTTCTGTTTGAAGGTTTAATTTCATCTAGTTTAATCTTTTCAAGAGTTTTTTTACGAGAGGTAGCTTGTGAAGATTTGGAAGCATTCGCTGAAAATTTGTCAACAAAAGCTTGTAATTTTTTCATTTGTTCCTCTTTTTTGCTATTTTGTGTTCTTTTTAATTCAGCTGCAAGTTCAGAAGATTGTTTTCAAAATGAATAGTTACCAGTAAACATATTCGCTTCTCCAAAGTCAATATCAACTGTATGAGTACATACATTATCTAGAAAATCAGTATCATGAGATACGGCTATAACTGTATTTTCATATCTACTTAAAAAGTCTTCTAATCAAGCAATTGCTTGCATATCAAGGTGGTTTGTAGGTTCATCAAGGATTAGAATATCTGGATTACCAAATAATGCTCTAGCTAACAGAACTTTAACTGTTTCACCTGATTTTAATTCCGACAATTTTTTAGTCCAATTTTCTTGTGGTATCCCCAAAGAAGAAAGTAATTTTTGTGCATCTGATTCAGATTCGTATCCACCCATCATTGCAAAATCACCTTCTAATTCAGATGCTCTCTCACCATCTTTTTCATCAAAATCTGGTTTCATATATAAAGCATCTTTTTCAATCATAATGTCATACATTTCTTTGTGCCCTGAGATAACAACAGTTGTTGCATCAATATCGTTGTATTTAAAATGGTCTTGTTCAAGAGTTGAAATCCTCTTTCCATCATCAACTGAAACTGTTCCTTCTGAAGATTCCATTGATCCTGCTAGTATTTTTAGAAAAGTTGATTTACCTACACCATTAGCGCCAATTACACCATATGTATTACCTTCTGTAAACCTTAAACTTACTCCATGGAAAAGCTTCTTATCACTAAAAGCCTTACCTAAATTATGTGTTTCTATCATATTTTCCTCCTAATTTCTTAATAATTATAGTAGAGTTTTTATAAAACTAATTAAAATAATCTATAATTTACCTACAATGAGCAAAAATACAAATGAACAACTACTAAAACAATCATTAGATCAGATAATGTCAGATAGATTCGGACGTTATTCAAAATACATTATTCAAGATAGAGCTTTACCTGATGCAAGGGATGGATTAAAACCAGTTCAAAGAAGAATTTTATTCGCAATGCATGAACTTGGTTTAACACATAACAAACCTTATAAAAAATCTGCAAGAGTTGTTGGTGAAGTAATTGGTAAGTATCACCCACATGGTGACTCTTCTATCTATGAAGCTTTAGTACGTATGACACAAAACTGAAAAATGAATATGCCATTAATTTCAATGCATGGAAATAACGGTTCTATTGATGACGATCCTGCTGCAGCTATGAGATATACAGAAGCAAGACTTGAAAAACTAACGGAACTAATGTTGAGAGGAATTAAAAAAGAAACAGTTTCTTTCGCGCCTAATTTTGATGATTCAGAATCAGAACCAACCGTTTTACCTGCTGGATTTCCTAATCTATTAATAAATGGAGCCAAAGGTATTGCAGCTGGGTATGCAACAGAAATGCCACCTCATAATCTAGGAGAAATTTTAGATGCTGTTATTGCAACAATTAAATCACCAAATATACGTTTAGAAACATTAATGAATTATGTTAAAGGACCAGATTTCCCTACAGGTGGTGTTGTTCAAGGTTTAGAAGGTATTTATTCTGCATTTGAAAGAGGTAAGGGTAGGATAATCATTCGTTCAAAAGTTTCAATTGATGATTCTAAGAAAAATCATTCTATTACTATTAGTGAAATTCCTTATGGAGTTATTAAGTCTAGACTTGTTAGAGATATTGACGAGATAAGATTTAATAAATCTATACATGGAATTAAAGAAGTTAGGGATGAAACAGATAGAAATGGTACATCAATTTACATAGAGTTAGATCCGAATACTAATGCTAAGTTAGTTCTTAATTACCTATACTCAAAAACTGATTTGCAAGTTTATTATAATTATAATAATATTGCTATTAAAGATAGAGCCCCTAGGCTACTTTCTTTAAAAGAACTTATAGACGCATTTATAAATCACCAAAAAGGTGTTCATAAAAATCAAATTAACTTTGAACTGGACAAGGATAAGATTAGACACGAGATTGTTTCTGGTTTAGTTAGAGTTTCTGCAATGGTTGATGAAGTGATTGAAGTTATTAGGAAAGCATCAGGTTCAAAAGCAGGGGTTGTTAAAGCTCTTATTGAGAACTTTGAATTTACTCAATTGCAAGCGACTGCTATTGCTGAATTAAGACTTTATAGACTTTCTTCAACTGATCAATTCGTTTATATTCAAGAAAAAGAAGAGTTAGAAGCTAGAATTGCAAGATACAATCAATTGTTAAATGAAGAACAACAATTCAATTCTTATTTAATTGATTTCTTTAAAACCATTAAAAAAGATTTTGCAATTCCAAGAAAAACTGAAATTGTTAATGAAATTGAAAAAATAGACATAAATGTTGCAGATCTTATAAAACATGAAGATGTATATATTGGTGTTTCAAGACAAGGGTACATTAAGTCCTTTTCAAATAGAATATATGAATCTAATAAATTTGAACAATATGGTCTTAAAGAAGCTGATTCACTTGTATTTTTAAGTAAAATAAATACATCTAATAAATTATTGGTATTTACAGATGCTGGGCAATATATTTTTATTCCTTGTCATAAAATTAGTGAAGACAAGTTTAAGGCGGTTGGTAAACACATTAATGATTACGCTTCAATTAATCCCGATCATAGAATCGTTTCAGTCATTGCGGTAAATGATTTTTCACTAAATGCATTTGTAACACTTGCTACTAAAAAAGGAAAAGTTAAACGTGTGTCCCTTAAAGATTTTGAAGTTTCAAGATTTTCAAGGGCATTAACAGCCATAAGACTTGCGCAAACCGATAAAATGATTGGTGCAAGAGTTTCTGGAGGTGACAAGCAATTGATTATTGTTACTTCAAATACAAAAGCTGTTAAATATTCTGAGTCAACAGTATCAATACAAGGAACAAAATCAGCTGGTGTTATTGGTATTTCTACTAATGATAATTATGTAACTGCATTTACACTAGCCAATCAAGATGAAACTATTGGGATGTTATCTGATAGAGGTGGTTTAAAACGTATTAGAGTTCAATCTATAGAACCTTCTTCAAGAACTACAAAAGGTAGAACTTTATTTAGGGAAATTAAATCAAAACCACATTTAATTGAAGATATGAATGTTGTTCAGTCATCTACTAAAGCATATTTTATGAATTTGGATGGTATGGTTGATTTAATTGAAATGAAGACAATTGATAAATCTAATGCTGAAGCTGGATTAAGTTTAGGAATTAATAAGAGAGTTAGAAGTGCTAAATTATTAGTGCCACAAATAATAAATAAGGACTCCCCATTAATTCAGGTTTCCGAAGTTTCCGAAGAGGACAGTTTTAAAAAAGCACAGGAAAAAATAGAATCTGTATCACAATTATCTATCGATGATATATTAAGTGATATTTAAGATAAAAATTCATTTTTTGATTAGAATAAATACTAGCGTTGGCTAGTTTTTTTTATTTGACTATAGATTATGTAATAAATTTGTTTTCAATAAATCTAAATAGATATTTCACTTTATTTACTCATTTGTTTCCTTACTATATAGAATTTTGATTTTTGGTGTATATTTTATTTTTAAAATTATGAAGGTGATATTTTTTATAGTTCTGTTGAAATTTGAGTTTGTTATAAGAAGGATTTATATTATAATTCTTTTATGAAAACACTTTTTATAACAACAACAATGACAAAAAATACTCCAAGGGAATCAATATCACTTGGTTTATTAAATAAATATAAAGAATTATATGAACAAAAATATGGAGAAGAAGATAGTATTTGATTAGACTTGAATGAACAAAAGGATCTTTCGATATCAATGACATCTGAAAACTTTGATACTTTCTTTGATGATTCTGATAAATATATAGACCTTTTAAAGTCTGTAGATAAATTAATTATTGCTGTACCGATGACAAATTTTTCTTATACAGCTCAAATGAAGAATTTATTTGATAAAATTTGCGTTGCTGGGAAGACATTTAAATATAAATATGATGGTAACGGTGCTTCTGAAGGATTACTTAAAAATCTTGAAGTTCAAATTATAGCAACTCAAGGTGCTCCTGAAGGGTGGTATAACTTTTCTAATTTTATCCCTTCTATGGAAGGTGTATGAAATTTCTTGGGTGCTAAAGTAAAACCAACTATTTTAGTTGCTGGCGTTAAAACAAAGCAAAAAACAAGTTTAAGTATAGAAGAAATAGTGAATTCCTCAATTCAAGAATTGAAAAAGAATATTTAATAGACTAGAAAATTATAATTTCTGGTTTTTTTATTTACTTTTATCAAGTTTTTTTTGATTAAGTTGTCTTTTTAACTATAATTTTTATATGCAAAATAATAAACATAAAAAAGGGTTGATAGTAAACTACTTTAAACCTTCTATTTACGTTAGATCTTTCAAAGATGTTAACTTAAACTTGTTAAAAGAACAAGGTATAAAGATGATGATTTGCGATTTAGATAATACGCTTGTTCCTCACTATACAAGATTTCCAAATAAGGAAGTTTTACGTTTTTTAGAAGCTGTTAAACAATATGGTATTAAATTTGTTGTTGTTTCAAATAATACAAAAAAAAGAGTTAGCGTTTTTTGCAATAAGGCAAAAATAAAACACTATAAAGGGAATGCAAAAAAACCATTAAAATCCTCTGTTTTAAATATAATGAAAGAAAGTGGTTTTGAACCAAAAGAAACAATTATTATGGGAGATATGATAATTACTGATATATTAATTGCCAATAGAATGAAAATAGAATCTATTCTAGTTCAACCTTTAGTTTCAACGGATTATAAAATGTCCGCAACACATATGTTCCTTGAGAATGTTATTTATAAAAAGCTAGAAAAGAAGAATATTTTAAAGCGGGGTCAATATTCTTCTGGGCATCTTGAAACATCTTTTGAGCTCTTGTAGCTTTTTTTCTATATAATTTAATTAAATTATGAAAATAGGAATATTTGGTGGATCATTTAACCCGGTTCACAAAGGACACATAAACGTTGCAAAACATGCAATGTCAGAGCTAAATTTAGATAAACTATTTTTTGTTCCTGCATATCAATCACCTTTTAAATCAAAAGTGAAATATTTGGATTCAAAAGATAGGGTAGCGATGCTCAACTTAGTTAAACCTGAAAATACGGAGGTTTCGTTATTTGAAATAAATAGAAAAGGTACTTCTTATACAATAGATACAATTAAATATTTTAGGAAAAATTTCCCAAATGCAGAATTATTTTTACTAATAGGTACTGACAATCTCTATAAATTACATAAGTGAAAAGATGTTGAAACTATTGCTCAAGAAGCACAAATTTGTATTTTTAGAAGAGATGGTAATTTTTCTAAAGTAAATATTAAAAAATACGGGGCTAAATTATTAAATAATAATAATTGAGTTTATTCATCATCGAATGCCAGACGTGGTGATTTTGATGGATTAGATGATAAGGTTATTGAATATATTGGTAATAACAAATTACTTTTATTAGAAATTGGTAGATTATCTTTAAGTCATAAAAGACATAAACATTGTTTAGATGCAGGTAGTATGGCTGCTAATTTAGCTAAAGCCAATAAGATGGATGCCAAGCAAGCATGAGTTGCTGCTCTTATGCATGACATTACAAAAGAGTGAAGCAATGAAAAACATAAAGAATACTTATTAGAAAATGGATATGATCCAAGTGGCACTCCTGAATTAATTTGACATCAATGAACTGGGGCATTATGGTTAAGGAATTATTATAGAGTTAATGATGAAGAAATTGTTCAAGCTATTTTTAGACACTCTAATGCTGATGCAATGCCATTTGAGTCACTTACAATGCTTGATAAAATAGTTTATGTGGCTGATAAGTTGTGCGAAGGTAGGAGATATCCAGGCATTCAAGCTCACAGGGAATTAGCGATGAAAGATTTGGATGCTGGGTTTAAAGCGGCAGCAAAAGTTGCAACAGATTACATAATAGAAAACTATGGTAGTGTTAATCACTTTAAACTTAAGAAAGTTGGTAAATAATGATCGGTTTAATTATTGCGGACAAACATGAATTAAATAAAATTAAGTGACTAGAAGAAGAAACTATTTCTAAAAATGGTTTTGAGTTCACAATTTATGAAGTTAATGAAAATAAAGTTGTTGTTGCACATTCAGGTATTGGTATAGTTAAAGCAGCGGCATGTGTGCAAGAAATGATTTCATCATTTGGAGTTAAGAAGATTTTTAATTACGGTGCAGTAGGCGCTGATTCAACATTAGAAGTTTTTGATCTTATAGTTCCAAAAAAAATATATTTCCACGATGTCATTACACCGTGATACCCAAGAGGACAAGTTCCAGGTGATGTTCAATTTTATATTAATCATTTAAGGGTTGATGGTCTGAAAAATAATCCAATAGCTTCTGGTATGAAATTTATAACAAGTGAAGAGGAAGTTAAAGAAATTCAAAAAGAGTTAGTTGTTAGTATCTTTGATATGGAAACAGCAGGAATGGCTCAAATAGCTTATAACAATGATGTTGAACTCCATGTTTTAAAATGTGTTTCTGATATCATCGGAAAAGATTCTTCAAGACTTGGAGATATTAACTATAGGATTGGTCAAGCTGGGAAATTAGCTTTTGATAAAACAATTGAACTTATTAATAATTTAAATAAATAAATTTAATATATTTATTTAAATAGTTTATCGATTTGGATACTTTTAGCGAAAGTATCTTTTTGTATCGCATTTAGAAGTTAGTTTATTGACTACCATATGTGTGAATATGCAAGGTAAATAGCCTCTATATATTCAAAAGAATATTTATTTTAAAATATTTTACAATAATAACTTATTTTTATGTATAATAACTATGGTGATTATAGCAACAGAGTGCACCTGAATCCTTTCCGAACTCAGAAGTTAAGCCTGTTAAC